>NZ_JBSFLV010000067.1:0-50634 GCF_053599215.1 Streptomyces sp. NPDC001002
GGCCGAAGACGCCGTGCCCCAGGCTCGGCCAGTAGGCGATCTCGCCGTTGCCGATCCGCACCAGGTCGTGACGGCGGGCACCAGCGAGGAGTTGTCCACCAGCCGACGCAGGTGCGCGGGCTGGAAGTTGGAGACACCGGCGGCACGGATCCGCCCGTCGGCGGCCAGCTTCTCGATGGCGCTCCACGAGTCGAGGTAGAGGTCCCGCGCCGGCGTCGGCCAGTGGATCAGGTACAGGTCGACGTACTCCAGGCCCAGCTTGGCGAGGCTCGCGTCGAACGCGCGGAGCGTGGCGTCGTAACCCTGGTCCGCGTTCCACAGCTTGGTGGTCACGAAGAGGTCCTCGCGGGCGAGGTCCGAGGCGGCGAGGGCGGCGCCGACGCCGGCCTCGTTGCCGTAGATCGCGGCGGTGTCGATGCTGCGGTAGCCCGCCTGAAGGGCGTTGGTGACGGCGGCGGTGGTCTCGGCGTCGGGGACCTGGAAGACGCCGAAGCCGAGCTGGGGGATCTCGACGCCGTTGTTGAGGGTGACGGTGGGGGTCATGTGCGCTGTTCCTTTGCGGTGTTGTCGGGGCGGTGCGGTCGGTTCGGTGGTCGTCGGTTCGCTGTCGGCCGGTGTGGTCGGTTCAGTGCCGGGCGGCGACGGGGACGTCGTCGGCCGGGGCGGACGCGGCCACGACATGGCCGGTGGTGGTGCGGGTACGGCGGTCCAGGGCCGCGGCCAGGAAGGCCAGCAGCAGCGCCGCGCCGGACAGCAGGGCGCCGATCCAGTTCGGCGAGGTGTAGCCGAGCCCGGCGGAGATCACGACACCGCCCAGCCAGGCGGCCAGCGCGTTGCCGAGGTTGAAGGCGCCGATGTTGACGGCCGAGGCGAGGGTCGGGGCGGCGGACGCCTGGTCGAGTACCCACTTCTGCAGCGGGGGAACGGTGGCGAAGCCGAGCGCGCCGATCAGCGTCAGCGTGATCGCGGCGAGAACCTTGTCGTGCGCGGTCGCCGTGAAGAGCAGCAGCGTCGCGGACAGGGCGGCGAGCGCGGTGAACAGCATCGGCATCAGCGCGCGGTCGGCGAACCGGCCGCCCAGCAGGTTGCCCAGGAACATGCCGACCCCGAACAGCACCAGCAGCCACGTCACCGCGCCGGCCGAGTAGCCGGCCACCTCGGTCATCATCGGCGTGATGTAGGTGATCGCGGCGAAGACACCGCCGTAGCCGAGGACGGTCATCGCCAGCGCGAGCCAGACCTGGACATTGCGGAAGGCGGCGAACTCGGCTCGTACATCAGGGGACTTGGGCTTGCCCGCGTCGGGCACGAGCTTCGCCAGACCGAGCAGCCCGACGATGCCGAGCGAGGCGACGAGAACGAAGGTGACGCGCCAGCCGGCGGCCTGGCCGATGTAGGTGCCCAGCGGCACGCCGACGATGTTCGCGACCGTGAGCCCCATGAACATCAGGGAGATCGCGGAGGCCTTCTTCTCCGGGGCGACCAGGTCCGCGGCGACCACGGAGCCGATGCCGAAGAACGCGCCGTGTGCCAGGGAGGCGATCACGCGGCCGATCAGCATCACGCCGAAGCCGGGGGCGAACGCGGACAGGGCGTTGCCGACCACGAAGAGTCCCATGAGGAACATGAGCATCTTCTTGCGCGAGACCTTGGTGCCCAGGATGGTCAGCAGCGGCGCGCCGATGACGACGCCGAGGGCATAGCCGGAGACCAGCCAGCCGGCGGTCGGGATGGAGACCCCGAAGTCGTCCGCGACCTCGGGCAGCACGCCCATGATCACGAATTCCGTCGTGCCGATCCCGAAGGCCCCGATGGCGAGGGCCAGAAGGGCGAGAGGCATGGGAGGTACCTTCCAGGCGATTGCGTGTGGCGCTTACGAGCGTCGACAATAGTTGCAGGCGCGGGATAAATGCAAGTGCAGGGAAGTTCGGGGGCGGGTAGCGCGCGTCTGCAAGCATGGAGGCAAGCGAGAGCCCCCGTGGCGGCGGCACCTCGGGGGCTCGGCTTCAGAGGCGGAGGAAGTGCCCGGTGTCAGGCGGCCACGCGGAGCGTCTCGACCGCCTTGACCAGCGGGGCGAGCTCGGGGTTCGCCGCGGCCTCGTCGAGGGCCTCGCGCAGGGCGGCCTCGTTGGTCGGCCGGGCCTCTTCGAGCAGCTTGAAGCCGGCCTCGGTGACGTTCGTATAGATGCCGCGCCGGTCCGTGGGGCACAGGTAGCGGGTCAGCAGCCCGCGGTCCTCCAGGCGGGTGACCAGCCGGGTCGTGGCGCTCTGGCTGAGTACGACCGCGTCGGCGACCTGCTTCATCTGCAGATGTCCGCCGTCGCCGTCGTGCTGCCGGCTCAGGACGTCCAGCAGTGAGTACTCGCGCACGCTCAGGTCGTGGTCCGCCTGCAGGGCGCGCTCGATGTGCGCCTCGATCCTGCCGTGCAGCAGCGAGAGGGCGCACCAGCTCTGGGCGAGGGCGGTGAGTGCCGGGTCCGTCGCGGTCATGGCCTGGGTCCTCCGTCGCTTGGTGACTGGGATCCAGGATAGGGGATCGGTGAAATTACCGGCGGAAGCATGTAGCGCGCGCATGCAACGAGTGACCGCCGGTGCGGATCCGTGCCCGTCCGTGCGGCTGATATACACGTCGGGTGACGGACGACTCCCGTGGGTTCCAGGCAGGACAGACAGGTCTCGTGGTGCTGGTCCCAGAGGCCGAGCCGGTGGTCCGGACGTGGCGCGAACGCCTCGATCCCGCCGCCCGCGCGGGCGTCCCGGCCCATGCCACCGTCCTCTTCCCGTTCCTACCCGCGGACCTCGTCGACGACGGCACTCGCGCCGCCCTCGGTGAACTGGCCGCCCGGCACCCGGCGTTCGACGTCAGCTTCGAGCGCTGCGGCCGCTTTCCCGGCGTGCTGTACCTCGCGCCGACGCCGGACACCCCGTTCCGCCGCCTCACCGAGGCCGTCGTCGAACGCTGGCCGGAAGCCCCGCCGTACGGCGGCAAGTACGAGCCCGTGCCCCATCTGACCGTCGGACAGGTCCGCGACGAGGCAGCCCTTTCCGAGGCGGAGGCGGACATCGGTCCGAAGCTTCCCGTCGCGGCTCACGTCTCGTCGGTCGACCTGGTGGTGTTCAGCGGCACGGAGTGGCGGCTTGAGGCGTCGTTCCCTCTCGGGTAGCCGGGCGGAACGGGGCAGGCGCACCCCCTCGGTCGACCGTCACGGCCGCGCCAAGTGCCGCATCGCCAGCGCCAGTTGGAGCCTGAGCCGGCCCTGTGGTGTGCGTACCGGCCAGCCCAGCAGGTGCTCCGCCTGGGTCAACCGGTCCTGGAGCGTGGAGTGGTGGACGTTGATCTCGGCCGCGGCCGCCCGCTGACTCGCCGTCATGGCCACGGCGTTGAGCGTGGCCAGCAGCCCGGGCACGGCAGCGGCGGCCGCCTCGATGGCGTGCACGTCGGCCGGCGGCTCGGCGCCCGGTGCGATCAGCCCGGCGAGCAGGGCGATGCCGCCCAGCTCATCGGCGTACATCACCCGCGGGCCGGGGTCCTGCGCGGTGCCGTCGGCCGTGAAACGCAGGGCCGTGCGGGCCTCGGACCAGGAGCGCGGCAGGTCGAGTACGGGGACGGCGGGGCCGACGCCGACGCGGCCGGCGGGGAGTTCCGCGCCGGCGATCAGCAGGCGGGGTCTGCCGTCGGCCGGGGCGAGGGCGCGTACGCGGACGGCCGGGTCGGCGGGGTCGACGCCGATGAGACGGGCCGCGTGCAGCCGGGCGTCCTGCGGGACCGTCGCGTCCAGCAGCGTCTCCACCAGCGCCGGGTCGTCGGCGAGCGAGGCCGGGGCGCGGCCCCGGGTGCGGTCCAGGACGAGCCGGACGGCCCCCGCGGCCCGCTCCACGATCACGGCGTCGACGACGCTGGGCTGCCCGGCCGGACGCTCCAGCCACAGTGCCGGGACACCGCCCGGCTCCAGTGCGGCGGACGGCCAGGCCGGGTCCGGCGGGGTGTCGACGTCCTTGCGGGTGCCGTCAGGCTCGACCCGGACCCGTACGCGCCGACCGCCGTCGACGAGCCGCGCCGGGCAGCCGGCCAGCACGGCGGCGCCCCGCACCAGGGTCTCCAGACCGGCCCTGGCCTCGGCCAGGTGATCGAAGTAGGAGATGACCTGCACCGCGGCTCCGGCGTCCGGGTCCAGCGTGGTCAGTCGTCCGGCCAGCTCTTTCATACGTTCATGGTCCTCCATGGCGCGGATACCGGGGAGTCCGCGGACCCGTGGGATGTCGGCCCGGCGGCCGTGCGCGGCGGAGCGGCGAGCGGCTGCCCGGGCCGACGTGAACGGACCGGCCGACGGTGCCGCGAGGGGAGGGGCCGAAACTCCCCGCGGCTGCCAGGGACCGTCACTCGCCGATGAGCCGCCTCAGCCAGTTCAGCCGCGCCGCCCCGGTCGCCCGGGACACCGCCGCCTGCGGGGCGAAGCCGTCGTAGCCGTGGAAGCCGCCCGGCCATACGTGCAGCTCGGCCACTCCGCCGGCCTGCCAGATCCGGGAGGCGTAGGCGACTGCCTCGTCGCGGAAGGTCTCCGCCGAGCCGACGTCGATGAAGGTGGGCGGCAGGCCGGCGAGGTCCTCTGCGCGGGCGGGGGAGGCGTAGGGGGACACGTCCGGGCCGCCGCGCTCTCCACCGAGCAGCGCCGTCCAGCCGGTCTCGTTGGCCGTGTGGTCCCAGACGCCGAGGCCCGCCATCTGGTGGGAGGAGACGGTGTCGTTGCGGTCGTCGAGCATCGGGCACATCAGCACCTGGCCCATCGGCCGCGGACCCTTGCGGTCGCGGGTCAGCAGGCCGAGCGCGGCCGTCAGCCCGCCGCCGGCGCTGGCACCCGCGATCACGATCCGCTGCGCGTCGGCGCCGAGTTCGGCCGCGTGCTCCGCCGTCCAGACCAGCCCGGTGTAGACGTCCTCGATCGGCGCCGGATGGGGATGCTCCGGTGCCAGCCGGTACTCCACGGAGACGACGACCGCGTCCAGTTCCTTCGCCCAGTCGAGGGCCGCGGTCACGCCGACCTGGTTGTTGCCGATCACCATGCCGCCGCCGTGCACGTGGTAGAAGACGGGCCGCGGGCCGACGGTCGCGGGGGCGGTGGGACGGCAGATGAGCAGCGAGATGTCCGGCTCGCCCTCGGGGCCCGGCACCGTACGGTCCTCGACCTCGAAGAACCCGTCGAGGGTCAGGTCGAGCTCGCCCAGGAAGTCGACCCCCATTCCCTCGCGCATCGTGGCGATGTCGTCCATCGTGAGGCTGGGCGAGATCATCTCCTTGACCAGTTCGAGCGCGGCGGCGAGCTCGGGGTCGAACGGGGGCGGTACCTGGGTCATGACGTCTCCTCACGCGGGGCGCGGCGGCTCTCACCCGTCATGGTCCGCGCGCCGCTGCCGCCCGGTCCGCCGCCGTCCGGCGGAAGGTGCCCGCCGAATGGCGGGTGGACGCCGCGAAACCGCCTCATTGCCCGCTGTTCACCTGTACGTGGTGGAAGAGATCACAAGTCACGACAACGCTGACCAGACCCCCACCGCACCAGGAGTACCACCCGTGAACGTCTCCCTCACCGTCTGGCTGCTGACCGTACTGGCACTGTGCGTGCTCGTCGCCGTCGACTTCTTCATCGGCCGCAAACCCCACGATGTGTCGGTCAGGGAAGCCGGGGTCTGGACGATCGTCTGGGTCGTCCTGGCCTGTCTCTTCGGGGTGGGGCTGCTCGTCTTCGGCGGGGCGGGGCCCACGGGCGAGTTCTTCGCCGGGTACGTGACCGAGAAGTCGCTGAGCGTCGACAATCTTTTCGTCTTCGTCCTGATCATGGCGAAGTTCGCCGTGCCCTCGCAGTACCAGCAGCGGGTGCTGATGGTCGGCGTCCTCGTGGCCCTGGTGCTGCGGGCCGGCTTCATCGCGGCCGGTGCGGCGATCATCTCCACCTTCTCCTGGGTGTTCTACCTCTTCGGCGCCTTCCTGATCTGGACCGCCTGGAAGCTCATCCAGGACGCGCGCAAGGAGGGGCACGAGGAGGACTACGAGGAGAGCAAGCTGCTGAAGGCGGTGGAGAAGCGGTTCGGTGTCGCCGACCGCTACCACGGCACGAAGCTCTGGATCGAGGAGAACGGCAAGCGGGTCATGACCCCCATGCTGGTCGTGATGCTCGCGATCGGCTCCACGGACGTGCTGTTCGCGCTCGACTCGATCCCGGCCATCTACGGGCTGACCCAGGACCCGTACATCGTGTTCACGGCCAACGCCTTCGCGCTGATGGGCCTGCGGCAGCTGTACTTCCTCATCGGCGGCCTGCTCAGGAAGCTCGTCCACCTCAGCTACGGCCTGTCGATCATCCTGGGCTTCATCGGCGTCAAGCTGGTGCTGCACGCCCTGCACGAGTCCGGCGTGCACGTCCCGGAGATCTCCATCCCCTTCTCGCTCGGCTTCATCGTCCTGGTCCTGGCGATCACGACGTTCACCAGCCTGCGGGCGTCGAAGAAGCAGGAGGAGCGGGAAGCGAGGGAAGCGGCGCGCCCCTGAGCGAGAGGCGACCCGTCCCTCAGCGTGAGACGGCGCGTCCTTGACTTCGAGAGCGCTCGAAGATCTAACGTCACCCGGGTCGGCACGGGCCGGGGCGAACGGAGACGGACATGCGTGTGGGTGTGCACATCAACCGGTTCGACCACAGCGGGGGAGGGCCCGCGCTCGGGTCCGAGCTCGCCGCGGCCGGTCGCGCGGCCGAGGCGGCCGGGGTCAGCTGGCTGTCGGTCATGGACCACTACTTCCAGATGGAGTTCAACGGCGGGGCCGAGGCGCCGATGCTGGAGGCCTACACGACCCTCGGCTATCTGGCGGGCCAGACCTCCACGGTCCAACTGGGCGCGCTGGTAACGGGTGTGACGTACCGTCACCCGGGACTGCTCGCCAAGATCGCCACCTCGCTCGACGTGGTGTCCGGCGGCCGGGCCACCCTCGGCATCGGCGCGGCCTGGTACGGCCGAGAGCACGAGGGCCTCGGCGTGCCCTTCCCGCCGCTCGCCGAACGCTTCGAGCGCCTGGAGGAGGCCCTGCGCGTCTGCCTCCAGATGTGGGACCCGGAGAACAACGGCCCGTTCGAGGGCAAGCACTACCGGCTGGCCGAGACCCTGTGCGTACCGGCCCCGGTCAGCACTCCCCGCCCCGAGATCATGATCGGCGGTGGGGGCGAGAAGAAGACGCTGCGCCTGGTCGCCCGCTACGGCGACGCGTGCAACCTCTTCACGACCTCCCCGGACGAGGTCCGCCACAAGCTCGACGTGCTGCGCGCCCACTGCGACACCGAGGGGCGCGACTACGACACGATCCGCAAGACCGTCGCCCACAGCGGAGAGGCGGTCAACGAGGGCGACCTCGACACCGTCACGCGGGACCTGGAGGGCTACACCGGGCTCGGCATCGACACGGTCATTCTCTCGCCACGCCTCGGTGAGACCTCCGGCTGGCTGGAGAGCTTCGTGGCGCCGGCGGTTCAGCGGCTGGCCGGGCTCGACTGAGCGGCGGCGGGGCGGCTGCGCGAGACGATCCGCACACCGCGGTCGTCGACGCTCCTGACCTGGAGCGAACCGCAGCCGCAGCGCGTCCAGAGGGTGAGTCCCGTGGCGGTGGCGTGCCGGGACAGCACCTGGAAGGGGTCGGCGGCATCCGGCCAACCACAGTGCGGGCAGGCGGCGCCGGTCGGGCTGGTCATGGCAACTCCTCGTACCTCGTGGCTGATCGACCGTCGCGACACAGCCAGGGTGCCGCTGGACCTCCGTACACGTCCAGGTTGACTTTCCGGACCGGACCTTGAAGCGTGGGCTTCATGATTGATCTGCGCCGGCTCCACGTCCTGCGCGCGGTCGCGCACTACGGCACGGTCACCGCGGCCGCCCGCGCCCTGCACTTCACGCCGTCCGCCGCCTCCCAGCAGATCCGCCAGCTCGCCCGCGACCTCGACGTCGACCTGCTGGAACCGCAGGGCCGCGGGGTACGGCTCACCCCGGCCGCCGAGAGCCTGCTCGCGCACGCCGACGCCATCCAGACCCGCTGGGAACAGGCCGAGTTGGAGTTGCGTGCCGATCACGGTTCTCCCGGCGGCCCGTTGCGGGTGAGCGGCTTCCCGACGGCCGTGTCGGTGTTGGTGGCCCCGATGGCGGCCCGGTTGCAGCAGCGGCATCCGCGGCTGTCGGTGCGCATCCGGGAGGCGGGTGTGCCGGACAGCTTCGACCAGCTCTTCGAGGGCGAGGCCGATCTGGCGGTCGTGGAGGCCACTCCGTACAACCCGCCGTTGAGCGACGCCCGCTTCGACCAACAGCCTTTGCTGGACGACCCGTTCGACCTCGTCGTGCCCGACGACCATCCGCTGGCGGGGCGTGAGCGCGTCGACCTCTCCGACGCGGCGCACGAGGACTGGATCGCCCCGATGCCCGACAGCCCCTGCAGCCCGCACGTGCTGTCGGCGTGCGGCGAGGCCGGGTTCAGCCCAGGAGTCGTCCACTACACGGTGGAGTGGAACGTCACCGCCCACCTGGTCGCCCACCGGCTCGGCGTGGCCCTGATCCCGAGGCTCTCCCAGCTCACCCCGCACCTGCCGATCACCCGCGTCCGCTGCACTGGCAACCCGCACCGCACGCTCCTCACCTGCACCCGCACGGGCGGCCGGGAACGCCCCGCGGTCGCGGCCGCGCTGCGCGAACTGCGGGAGCTGGCACCGACGGTGGTGGCCTGAGGCCCAGAGGCCGGGCCGATGCGAACGACGGCCCCTGGCCGCGATGAGTTCCGGCCGCTTCGCGAGTCTGTTCCGATGAGCGTCGTAGCGCGCTGTGCGGCGCTGCCCGGTATCGGACACCACGGAGGACACCATGACGACCACGCCCGGCAACGCGAGCGGCGACCTTCCCGGCAAACCGCCGGTCGTCGACCTGGCCACCTGGCAGGCGGCGCGCGAGGAGCTGCTGGTCCGGGAGAAGGCGCACACCCATGAGGGCGACGCGATCGCAGCGGCCCGGCGGCGGCTGCCGATGGTCGAGTTCGACGGCAAGGTCGAGGTCACCGGCGCCGAGGGGCCGGTGCCGTTCCTGGACCTGTTCCAGGGCCGCGAGGAGCTCGTGGTCTACAAGCACATGTGGTACGACGGCGCACCCCACCAGGGACAGTGCGAGGGCTGCACCACCACGGCCTGGCACCTCCAGGACGCCGTCTATCTCAACGCCCGCGGCGTCTCGTTCGCCGTACTGGCCACGGGCCCGTGGGACGAGATCGCCTCGTACACCGAGTTCATGGGCTACACCGAGCCCTGGTACTCGGTGCGCGGTGTGGACGGGCCGGCCGGCGGTCACATGGGCTTCCTCACCAGCTACCTGCGCGACGGCGACCGCGTGTTCCTCACCTACTCCACGACGGGGCGCGGCAACGAGCGGGTCAACGGATCCCTCGGCCTGCTCGACATGACCCCCTACGGCCGCGGCGAGACGTGGGAGGACAACCCTGAGGGCTGGCCCGCGGGCGCACACGCGTGCTGGTCCTGGCGTACGGACGCGGACGGGAACCCCACCTGGGGCGGAACCAGCCGACCGGTGCCGCAGTGGAACCGCCCCGGCGTCACCCCTGCGGAGACCCTGGGCCGGAAGGGCCCCCACCACTGACCCGCCTCGCGTGCACAGATCGATCGGCCGGATTCGTAGCCGAGAAGCCGAGTAGCGGAGTACCCGAGTACTCGACTACCCCAGTACCCGAAAGAAGGAGGCCGGAGCTCAGAGCTCCGGCCTCCTTCGGGTGATGCGTTCGCGGATCAGGCGGCGACCGTCTCGCCCGCATGCCCGTGCAGACGGGCGATGACCTCGGTCACCTGCGCGGCGACCTCGGCGTCGTCGGCCGGGTGGGTCTCGGCGAAGCGGACCACGGAACCGGGGATGGAGAGCTTGAGGTCCTCGATCACCTTGCCGCCGGCGATGCCGACGGCCTTGCGGGCCTCGTCCTGCGCCCATACGCCGCCGAACTGGCCGTAGGCGGTGCCGACCACGGCGACGGGCTTGCCGCCGAAGCCGCTGGCGCCGTACGGGCGGGACAGCCAGTCGATGGCGTTCTTCAGGACGGCCGGGATGGTGCCGTTGTACTCGGGGGAGAAGAGCAGGAAGGCGTCGGCGGCCTGGGCGGCGTCGCGCAGCTTGGCGGCGGCGGGCGGCACATCGCCCTCGACGTCGATGTCCTCGTTGTAGAAGGGGATCTCGGCCAGGCCCTCGAACAGCACGACGTCAGCGCCCTCCGGGGCCAGCTTCACAGCGGCCTCGGCGAGCTGGCGGTTGTGCGAACCGGCGCGAAGGCTGCCGACGAGCGCGAGGATGCGAACAGACATGGGGGACTCCAGAGGGGGGTGCTGAAACATTGCCGTTACGATCCGGACCGAGGTCCGTTTAATTTCTAGCACTCTAAGCGGACTGCGGTCCAGTTTTGTTCCCATGCTTTACGCTGTCTTCATGTCCGCCACCCTGCCGCCCATACCGGCGCCTCAGGAGCCCGTAGGCGAGCCGGAGTTGTTGCAGCTCAGTGCCGTCGAGGACGAGCCCTGTCTGCGGGCCGACGCCGCGCGCAACCGGGCCGCGCTGCTGGAGGCGGCCGCCCGGCTGATCGCCGAGCACGGCGCGGCCGGGGTCACGATGGAGGCGGTGGCCGCCGCGGCCAAAGTGGGCAAGGGGACGGTCTTCCGTCGCTTCGGGGACCGGACCGGACTGCTGATGGCCCTGCTGGACCACTCGGCGAAGAAGCTGCAGGCCGACTTCCTCGGCGGCCCGCCCCCGCTGGGACCCGGGGCCCCGCCCCTGGATCGGCTGCGAGCGTTCGGCGTGGCGGTGCTGTACCGCACGCACGAGCAGTTGGACCTGCAACTGGCCGCGCAGCCGGAGCCGACCCGCAAGTTCGGCCTGCCGCCGATACAGGCGCTCACAATGCACGTCACCGTCCTGCTGCGGCAGCTCGTGCCGGACGCCGACTGCGAACTGCTGGCGCGGACGCTGATGGGTTACCTCGACCCGGCCCTGATCCACCACCTCACCAAGCAGTGCGGGATGCCCATGGACCGGTTGGAGGCCGGCTGGGTCGACCTGGTGAACCGGGTGACGGGCGGCGCGTAGCCGCTCCCCGGAGGCTCCCGCTCAGCCGTGGCTGGCGAACATGTCCAGCAGGCCCTGCGGCGCGTCGTCGCGGAACAGCAGCAGGCCGTTGTGCGCCGACTCGGCCGCGGAGATCTCGCTGCGGGGGAACAGCTTCTCCTCGTAGGCGGCGAGGGCGGCCTCCGTGTCGCCGGGGTGTGCGACGAGCGCGAGGGCCAGCTCGGCGCCGTCGAGCAGCGCGAGGTTCGCGCCCTCGCCCGCGAACGGGGACATCAGGTGCGCGGCGTCGCCCAGCAGCGTGACGCCGGGCACGCGCTCCCAGCGGTGGCCCACCGGCAGGGCGTGGATGCGGCGCGGCACCAGCGTGCCGTCCGCCTCCGCGAGCAGGGAGCGCAGGCTCTTGTCCCAGTCCTCGAAGTGCGCCAGCACGTACGCCTTGCCGGCCTCGGTGTCGGCGAAGTCGACGCCGTCGAGCCACTCCTCGGGGGCCACCACGGCGACGTAGACGTGCAGGCTGCCGTCGCTCTCGCGGTGCACGAGGAACCCCTTGCCGGCGCCGAGCGCGAAGAGGGCTCCGCCGCCGACGACCTCGGCGCCCACCGGGTGGCGCACGTCCGCGTCCGGGAGGTCCGCCTCCACGAACGACACGCCCGTGTAGACGGGCCGGGCGTCCGAGAGCAACGGCCGGACACGCGACCAGGCGCCGTCCGCGCCCACCAGCAGATCCGTGGTGAAGACGGTCCCGTCGGCGAGGGTCACCTCGTGCCGCCCCGCACCCAGCGGGCGCGCGCCGTCCACCTTCGCGCCCCAGCGGACGGTGCCTTCGGGCAGTGAGCCGAGCATGAGGTCGCGCAGGTCGCCGCGGTCGATCTCCGGGCGGTCGCCGTCGCCCTCGTCGGGCTGGTCCAGGCGGACCGTCGCGTCCTTGTCGAGGACCCGCGTGGCCTGCCCGCCCTGATGGACGAGGGTCAGGAACGTCTCGTAGAGCCCGGCGGCGCGCAGCGCCACCTGGCCGGAGTCGCCGTGGATGTCGAGCATGCCGCCCTGCGTACGGGCGGCGGGGGAGGCGTCCAGGTCGAAGACGGCCGCCTCGATGCCGTGCACATGCAGCACACGGGCGAGGGCGAGGCCGCCGACACCGGCGCCGACGATCGCGATGGGGTGGTGGGTGGTGGGGGTGGTCATGGCGTGCTCCTCGATGTGGGTCGGAAGGGTCTGGTGGGTACGGAGATCAGTCCGGTACGGCGGTCCGCTCTATGCCGGTGATCACCGCGCGCAGCGCCCACGACTGGCGGGCCTCGGGCGGCCCCGACAGCAGGTCGCTGGCGAGTGCGGCGACGCGTGGATGCGTGCGGTCGGAGGCGTCCCGCACGGCACGGCGTACGGCGTCCCACTCCTCGTCGGACGTGTCCTCCACGTGCTCGGCGGCCTGCGTGGTGGCGTGCTGCAGCAGCAGGTCCACGCCCCACGCGGCCTGCGCCGGCGGGACACCGCCCTCGTCGAGCAGGGTCAGCAGTGTCTCGATCAGGGTCAGGTAGTGCGGGCCGCTCGGCCGGGCGGTGAGCGCGGAGCGGGCCAGGCTCGGGTGCTCGAAGAGCATCCCGGTGTAGGCGGTGAGCACGCGCTCCAGCCGCTCGCGCCACGGGCCCTCCGCCGGGACGGGACCGAGGGTGCCCAGCAGCTCGTCCAGCACCAGCGCGTGCAGCTCCGCGGTGTTGCGCACGTAGACGTACAGCGAGGCCGGGCCGGTGTCGAGCTCCTGCGCCAGGCGCCGCATGGTCACCTTCGGCAGACCCTCGGCACGCAGCACGGTCAGGGCGGCGGCCACGATGCCCTCCCTGGACAGGGCGGGCTTGGCCGGACGCTCACGGCGGCTGCGGGGGATCTCGGGGCGGTCTGTCATGCCTCCACGGTAACGAACATGTTCGTTGAGAACAAGTTCGTGACGAACATGTTCGTCGTGGACCGGGTGTGGCCTCCGACACAGGTTCTGCAAAGATGCGTCACGTCATGGTGCAGATACCGAACACGCCCGCGCTCGCGTCCCCAGCCGCGCGCCCCGTGCCCACGAGTGCCGATGTGGCCCGCCTCGCCGGAGTCTCGCGCGCGACCGTCTCCTACGTCCTCAACAACACCAGCGCCGTACGCATCAGCGAGCCCACGCGCCGCCGCGTCCACGAAGCCGCGAAGGAACTCGGGTACGTGCCCCACGCGGCCGCCCGCAGCCTGCGCGCCGGACACAGCCGCCTGGTCCTGATGCCGGCCCCGACCATCCCGGTCGGCCCGCTCTACAGCCAGTTCATCAACGAACTCCAGTGGGCGCTCAGCCGCCTCGACTACACGGTGGTCCAGTACGGCACCGTCGGTCTGCAGGGCGACGAGGCCGCCCGCGCCTGGGCCGAACTGCGGCCCGTCGCCGTCCTGGTGCCCGGCGCTGGCCTGGGCCCGCAGGGCGTGACGCTGCTCAAGCGCTCCGGCGCCCGGGCCGTCGTCACCCTCGGCCCCGAGTCCGTCGAGGGCGCCCACGCCCTGCTCATGGACCACGAGGCCGTCGGCTTCTGCGCGGGCCGCCACCTGTACGACCGAGGCCGGCGCCGCGTCGGTGTCCTCGTCCCCGAGGAGGGCGGCCTGGAGCCCTTCTCGCTGCCCCGCCTCAAGGGCGTGCGCCGAGCCCTCGACGACACCGACGCCGTGGTCACCGACCTGCCCCTCGCCTACGAGGAGCAGGCCGCCGCGCGCCTCGCCGCCCGCTGGCGCGACCTCGACCTCGACTCCGTGTTCGCGTACAACGACGAGTACGCGATGCTGCTGATGCGCGCCCTGCAGGACGCGGGTGTACGAATTCCCCAGGACACGGCCGTGATCGGTGCCGACGACCTCGTGCTCGGCCGGCTGCTGCGGCCCCGGCTGAGCACGGTGCACATCGAGCTCCCGTCCGGCCGGGACCTCGCCGAACTGGTGGACCGCGCGGTGCGCGACCCGGGCGCCGGGCCCGAGACGCACGAAGTGCTGGGCGCCACGGTGGTCCACCGAGACTCCAGCTGAACCCTCAGGAGGCGCCCATGCGCACGACGGTCGGCATCATCGGCGGCGGCCCCGCCGGGCTGCTCCTCGCCCGGCTGCTGCACCGCGCGGGCCTGGACTGTGTCGTCCTGGAGGCCAGGACGCGGGAGTACGTCGAGCAGCGCCAGCGCGCCGGGATGCTGGAGCAGGGCACGGTGGACGCCCTGCGCGAGGCCGGCGCCGCCGACCGACTCGGCGCCGAAGGCCTCGTGCACCAGGGCATCGAGCTGCGCTTCGACCGCGAACGCCACCACATCGACTTCCCGGCCCTCACCGGCGGCCGCACGGTCACCATCTACGCCCAGACCGAGATCGTGAAGGACCTCGTCGCCCTCCAACTGGCCGAGGGGCCACCGCTGTTGTTCGAGGCGGAGGCCCTCACGGTCGAGAAGCCGGAGACCGACACGCCTGTCGTCCGGTTCGTGCACGAGGGCCGCGAACAGACGCTGAGCTGCGACTGGGTGGTCGGCTGCGACGGCTTCCACGGCATCTCGCGCGGGACCTTCCCCGCCGAGGCCGGACGCTCGTACGCGCACGACTACCCGTACTCCTGGCTCGGTGTCCTGGCCGATGTGGCGCCGTCCTGCGACGAGTTGATCTACGCGCGCGGGGAGGGCGGCTTCGCCCTGCACAGCATGCGCTCGCCGCATGTCTCACGCCTGTATCTGCAAGTGCCCAACGACACCGACCCCGACGACTGGCCGGAGGAGCGGATCTGGGACGAACTCGCCGCGCGGTTCGCCGTCGACGCCGACTGGACCCTCAAGCGCGGCCCGATCACCGCCAAGTCCGTGACGCCGATGCGCAGTTACGTCCACGAACCGATGCGCCTGGGCCGGCTGCTGCTGGCGGGCGACGCCGCGCACATCGTCCCGCCGACCGGCGCCAAGGGACTCAACCTCGCCGTCTCCGACGTCCGAGTCCTCGCCCGCGCCTTCACGGAACTGCACCGCACGGGCTCCGAGCGGCTCCTGGACACGTATTCCGAGGCATGCCTGGCCCGCGTGTGGCAGGCCACGCGCTTCTCGTACGACATGACCCGGATGCTGCACACTCAGCCGGACGGGGACGCGTTCGAGAACCGGGTGCAGCTCGCGCGTCTCCGCCGGATCACCTCGTCCCGGCACGCGGCCGCCGAACTGGCCGCCAACTACACGGGACTGCCGCTCCTGGGCTGAGGCCTACTCGCCGTTCTGCTCGGCCTGTGCCTGCTGCTCGGCGACGGACTTGCGGACCTCGTCCATGTCGAGCTTGCGGGCCTGGCCGATGACGTCCGTCAGGGCGGCCTCCGGCAGGGCGCCCGCCTGGGCGTACACGGCGACCTGGTCACGCACGATCATCAGGGTCGGGATCGACTGGATGCCGAAGGCCGCGGCGAGCTCGGGCTGCGCCTCGGTGTCGATCTTGCCGAACACCAGGTCCGGGTTCTCCTCGGCGGCCTTGTCGTAGATCGGGGCGAACATACGGCACGGCCCGCACCAGGCTGCCCAGAAGTCGATCAGGACGAATTCGTTGTCCGTGACCGTCTGGTCGAAGTTCTCCTTGGTGAGCTCCACGGTGCTGCTCATGACGTGTATCCCTACTTCCTCGTGTCGGGGCGAAGCCGTCGGCACAACGCGGCCGGCCGGTCACGTATTCCGCGCCCCTACCCGTGTGGCCACCGGCCACACCACCGAGCAGACTGGCCCCATGACGGAAACGGAAGACATCGCGTACGACGTAGTGGTGCTCGGGGCCGGGCCCGTGGGGGAGAACGTCGCGGACCGCACCCGTGCGGCCGGACTCTCCACCGCGATCGTGGAGAGCGAACTCGTCGGAGGCGAATGCTCGTACTGGGCGTGCATGCCCAGCAAGGCCCTGCTGCGCCCGGTGATCGCCCAGGCGGACGCCCGCCGGCTGCCGGGCCTGAGCCAGTCAGTGCAGGGCCCGCTCGACGCGGCAGCGGTCCTCGCCCGCAGGGACTACTTCACCTCCCACTGGAAGGACGACGGGCAGGTCGGCTGGCTCGACGGCATCGGCGCCGACCTCTACCGCGGCCACGGCCGCCTCGCCGGACCCCGCACGGTCACCGTGACCGGCTCCGACGGCACGGTGACGACGCTGACCGCCCGGCACGCGGTCGCCGTCGCCACGGGCACCGGCGCCGGACTGCCCGACCTGCCCGGACTGGCCGAGGTCCGCCCGTGGACCAGCCGCGAGGCCACCAGCGCCCAGGAGGTGCCCGGCCGGCTCGTGGTGGTCGGCGGCGGTGTGGTCGCCACCGAGATGGCCACCGCCTGGCAGGCCCTCGGCTCGCACGTCACCCTCCTGGTCCGCGGCAAGGGCCTGCTCAATCGCATGGAGCCCTTCGCCGGCGAACTGGTCGCCGAGGCGCTCACCGCGGCCGGCGTCGACGTGCGCACCGGCACCTCGGTCGAGTCCGTGACCCGGGAGAACGGCACGGTCGTGGTCGTCACCGGCCAGGGCGACCGCATCGAGGCCGACGAGATCCTCTTCGCCACCGGTCGCGTCCCGCGTACCGAGGACATCGGCCTGGACACGGTCGGTCTGACCCCCGGCTCCTGGCTCACCGTCGACGACAGCCTCCGCGTCACCGGCAGCCAGTGGCTCTACGCGGTCGGCGACGTCAACCACCGCGCCCTGCTCACCCACCAGGGCAAGTACCAGGCCCGGATCGCGGGCGCCGCCATCGCCGCCCGCGCCTCCGGCGTACCGCTCCTGGAGACCGACCCGTGGGGCGCGCACGCGGCCACGGCCGACCACAGCGCCGTCCCGCAGGTCGTCTTCACCGATCCGGAGGCGGCGTCCGTCGGTCTCTCGCTCGCGGAGGCCGAACAGGCCGGGCGCCGGGTGCGCGCCGTCGACGTCGAGTTCTCCTCGGTGGCCGGCGCGGGGCTCTACGCGGACGACTACCGCGGCAAGGCCCGCCTCGTCGTCGACCTCGAACGCGAGATCCTGCTCGGCGTCACCTTCGTCGGCCCCGGTGTCGGCGAACTCATCCACTCGGCGACCGTCGCGGTCGCGGGCGAGGTGCCGATCAGCCGGCTCTGGCACGCGGTGCCGTCCTACCCGACGCTCAGCGAGGTATGGCTGCGCCTGCTGGAGGCGTACCGCGACAACTGACGCGCGGGACAGGGAAGTTCACGCGGGGACCATCGACTCCAGGTGGTCCCCGCGTCGCATGTGAGGGTCGACCCGCGTCCGGGTCACGGCAGTTCGAAGCCCAGCTCCCGTGCGGCCTCCTCCGGCGTCGGGAAGGTCCACCGCTCCGCCATCGCCTCGTTCGAGGACAGTGAGCGCAACTCGGCGCGGTCCAGATACAACAGGCCGTCGAGATGGTCCGTCTCGTGCTGCACGATCCGCGCCGGCCAGCCGCTGAACACCTCGTCCACCGCGCGCCCGTGCTCGTCCTCGCCCGTCAACCGCACCTCGGCGTGCCGGGCCACCACCGCCTGCCACCCCGGCACGCTCAGACAGCCCTCGAAGAACGCGGCCCGCTCGCCGCCGACCGGCTCGTACGACGGATTGACCAGCACCCGGAACGGCTGCGGCACCCGGCCACGGGCGATGCGCACCTCGTCCGGCACCGGCGCCGGGTCCTCGATCACCGCGATCCGCAGCGGCACCCCGACCTGCGGCGCGGCGAGGCCCACGCCCGGCGCCGCGTGCATGGTGACCCGCAGGGCCTCGACGAAACGGGCCAGCAGCGCCGGGGCCAACTGACCGTCGAAGCGCTCGGTGCTCTTGCGCAGGACCGGGTCACCGGCGGCCACGATCGGCAACGGGCCATCGGTCGCGAGGAGTTCCTCGACCAGGTCGACAAGGGGTGCGGGGTCACGGGGAGTTGCCATCGGGCCAGGATGCCATGACGTTCCGCCACCACCGTCGCGCCCTGTGACGTACGCCACTTGTGTCGCCGGGAACTCGACGCCCTCCGCCCCCGACTACTGGACCGCTACAGCCACACACCGTCCCCCGTCCCCCGGAGACCCCGCCGATGTCCACCGCTCCCTCGACCGCCACCGACGAGGCCCCGCAACCGGCCGCCGCCGTCCCCGCGCCGACCCCCTCCAGATGGGCCCCGCTGCGCCCCCTGGTGCTGCGCCTGCACTTCTACGCCGGCGTGTTCGTCGCACCGTTCCTGCTCGTCGCCGCCGTCACCGGCTTCCTCTACGCCGGCGCGTTCCAGGCCGAGAAGCTCGTGTACGCCCACGAGATGACCGTCGCGAAGGTCGGCGAGACCAAGCTGCCGATCTCGGAGCAGGTGACCGCCGCCCGCGAAGCCCACCCCGAGGGCACCGTGTCCGCCGTACGCCCCTCCCCGGAGTCCGACGCCACCACCAGGGTGCTGCTGTCGGGCGTCGCGGGCGTCGACCCGGACCACACGCTCGCGGTCTTCGTCGACCCGTACACCGGCAAGGTGCGCGGGGCCCTCGAACAGTACGGCTCGACCGGCGCGCTGCCCCTGCGCACCTGGATCGACGACTTCCACCGGGACCTGCGGCTCGGTGAAACCGGCCGGCTCTACAGTGAGTTCGCGGCGAGCTGGCTGTGGGTCATCGCGGGCGGCGGTCTGGTGCTGTGGTTCTCCCGCCGCCGTGCGCTGCGCAAGGTGCGCGGCACCAGCGGCCGGCGCCGCACGCTCGGCCTGCACGGCACGGTCGGCGTCTGGGCGGCGGCCGGGTTCATCTTCCTCTCGGCGACCGGTCTGACCTGGTCGACGTACGCCGGCGCCAACATCGACGTACTGCGCACCTCGCTCGGCCAGTCCACCCCGTCGGTCTCGGCCGCGGCCGGCGGCGAGCACGCAGGGCACGGGTCGGCCACCGCCACCGGGGACGCCGAACACGGCATCGGCCTCGACACCGTGCTCGCGGCGGCCCGCGCGAAGGGCCTCACCGACCCCGTCGAGATCGTCCCGCCCGCCGACGAGAACTCCGCGTACGTCGTCCGCCAGGTCCAGCGCAGCTGGCCCGAGAAGCAGGACTCCGTCGCCGTCGACCCCACCAGCGGCAAGGTCACCGACGAACTCCGGTTCGCCGACTACCCGTTGCTCGCCAAGCTCACCCGCTGGGGCATCGACCTGCACACCGGTTCCCTGTTCGGCCTGGTCAACCAGATCGCCCTGATGCTGCTCGCGGCCTCCCTGGTCCTGCTGATCGTCTGGGGCTACCGCATGTGGTGGCAGCGCGGCCGCGGCTCCTCCTTCGGCCGACCGATCCCGCGCGGCGCCTGGCAGAACGTGCCCCCGCAGATCCTCGTCCCGTGCGTCGCCGTCATCGCGGTCCTCGGCTACTTCGTACCGCTGCTCGGCATCCCCCTGGCCGCGTTCATCGTGGCCGACATCCTCCTGGGCGAGATCGCCCACCGGCGGGGGACAGCGGCGGCCAAGTGACAGACGACCCCCGGGCCACCTCGATACGGAGGCGACCCGGGGGTCGGTCATGCGGTGTCGGTTGTACGGTGCCGGTCGTGCGGTGTGGCTCAGACCTGCTCGAAGTCACCCGCGAGCGCCGAGGCGATCCGCAGGTGCGAGTCGGCCTCGTCGTCCCGGCTCTGCCGCTGCAGCGTGCGGCCGAGCAGCAGCCGGGCGTAGTGCTCCACCGGGTCGCGCTCGACGATGACACGCAACTCGCTCTCCGCGCGCTTCAGTTGGGCCGAGTGGTAGTAGGCCCGAGCCAGCAGCAGCCGGGGTCCGGTCTGCTCCGGCACCTCCTCGACCAGCCCGCCCAGCACCCGTGCGGCGGCCGTGAAGTCCTTGGCGTCGAAGAACATCTGCGCGCGCTCCCAGCGCTCCGCCGGTGTTCCGTGGTCGTAGTACGTGGTGTCCACTCGTTGCCTCCTTCGGCCTGCACAACCGGAGGAGTTGATTGAATATTCCACTATCTCGGGAGGGGGTACGTAGCCCGGGAGGGGCGGGTGCGTCAGGCGCGGCGCGCGGCCAGCTCCGCGTTGGCGCGCTCGGTCACCTGGGCCAGTACGCCTCCGGCCACGGCCAGGTCCTCGGCCGGGATGCCGGCGTAGAGCCGGGCGGATATCGCCCCGACCTCGGCCGACACCTCGGCGTGGAACGCCTTCCCGGTGTCCGTGAGCCGGACCTGCGAGCCCTCGGTCACCAGCAGCTCCTTGCCGATCAGCTCGTCGACGACACCCTGGATCTCGGCGGTGCCGACCTTGAGCGCGTCGGCGACCTCCTCGGCGAGCGCCGCACGCTCGACCGGACCTCCGGTGACGCGGTTGAGCGTGATCTGCTGTTGGAAGGTGGCGCCGTGGAGGGCGAGGACGCTCTCCAGGACGGCGCGCCCCGCGTAGTGGGCGAGGCCGATGACCTGGCCGTTGACGGTAGGCGTGGTGGTGGTCATGACTGCTCCGTCTCGATGTCGTCGTGCTCGATGTCTTCGTGCTCGTTCTCGTCGTGCTCGTTCTCGTCGTGCGCGGCGGACGCGAAGGGGTCCAGGGGTGCGTCGAGCAGGGTCGCCAGATCGCGCGAGAACTCCTTGGCGCGGGGGCTGTCGAGCCCGCCGAGCGGCGCCAGCAGTTGCTGCAGCAGCCCCTGTACGACCTTGATCGCGCGCCCGGTGACCTCGCGGCCCTGCTCGGTGAGTGCCAGTTGTACGGCGCGGGGGTCCCGGGGGTCCCGGTCCCGCTCGACCAGGCCGGCCGCCTCCAGGGCGCGCGCCAGCTTGGACACGTAGAGCGGCTCAAGTCCCGAGACGTCGGCGAGGCGTCGCTGGCTGGGACGCTCTCCGGCCCGCCGCAACCCGTACAGCGTGGCCACCAGGACGTACTGCGCGTGGGTCAGCCCCAGCGGGGCCACCGCCCGGTCGACCGCGACCCGCCACTTCATCGACAGCCGCCACACCAGTGCGCCGGGCGTCGCCTTCTCGGAACCTGTGCTCGAACCCTTGCTCATGACAGTTACAGTACATGGCTACTATATCCATGGCTACTATTTTCACCCGGACTGACGGAACGGCTCCGACGGGGCTAGGTTGTGGGACATGAGCAATCTTGATCGCGAGGCGGTTCCCGCCCTGTGCGGTGGTCGTGGCTTCGTGGTGGCGGAGCCCGTGCGTGAACTTCTCAGCCCTCGCCGGGTGCAGCTCGGCGCCTCGACCGAAGTCCGTCGTCTACTGCCCAACCTGGGCCGCCGGATGGTCGGCGCCTGGTGTTTCGTCGATCACTACGGCCCCGACGACATCGCCGACGAGCCCGGCATGCAGGTCCCGCCGCACCCGCACATGGGCCTGCAGACGGTGAGCTGGCTGCACGAGGGCGAGGTGCTGCACCGCGACTCGACGGGCAGCCTGCAGACGATCCGCCCGCGCGAGCTGGGCCTGATGACCTCCGGCCGCGCGATCAGCCACTCCGAGGAGAGCCCCCGCCCGCACGCGCGGCTCCTGCACGGCGCGCAGTTGTGGGTCGCCCTCCCGGACGGCCACCGCCACACCGACCCGCGCTTCGAGCACCACGCCGAACTCCCGGTCGTCACGGCACCGGGCCTCAAGGCCACGCTGATCCTCGGCGACCTCGACGGCGCGACCTCGCCCGGCACGACGTACACCCCGATCGTCGGTGCCGACCTGACGCTCTCCGCCGGGGCGGACGTACGCGTTCCGCTGGAGCGGGACTTCGAGTACGCCGTGCTCGCCATGTCCGGCGAGACCCACGTCGACGGCGTGCCCCTGCTGCCGGGCTCCATGCTCTACCTCGGCTGCGGCCGCGACGAACTGCCGGTGCGGGCCGCGTCGGACGCCGGCCTGATGCTCCTTGGCGGTGAGCCGTTCGAGGAGGAGTTGATCATGTTCTGGAACTGGATCGGCCGCACCCAGCAGGAGATCGAGCAGGCCCGCGCGGACTGGATGACGGGGACCCGCTTCGGCGAGGTGAAGGGGTACGACGGCGACCCGATGCCGGCACCCGAACTGCCGCCGGTGGCGTTGAAGCCGCGGGGGAGGGTGCGCTGACTTGCTGGAAGGGCCGGTGGGGCCACCGGGGGCGGGGAGGCGGACGGTAGCACTCCGTGGATCCGGTGCCCCGGCAGGGTGTGCGAGCTGCAGGGGGCGAGGGCGCTCGCACGGACGGGTCGTCGATTCCAAAGTGTGGCCGTGCGCGGGCAGCTCTGACGGCTGGCGGCATGACCCTCGACATTCCTGACCAGGTCCGCAGGACGGTCACGGCCGACGGGAACGAATCCTGGCTGGACGAGCTGCCAGGCCTGGTCGACTCGCTGGCCCAGGAGTGGTCTCTGAAGATCGGGTCCAACTTCGCAGGCGGTCACGCCGCCCTGGCCGTCGAGGCGACACTTGTCGACGGAACTCCGGCGGTCCTCAAGATCGGTGTGCCAGGTCGGGACATCCGGCCGGAGGCCACGGTGTTGCGGCTGGCGAACGGAGGGGGATGCGCCAAGCTGTTGGGCGAAGACGTGGGTCGACGAGCCCTTCTGCTGGAGCGCCTGGGGGCTCCGATGTCCGACCTCGTCGTCGACCCTGCGAGCCGCCACACCTTGCTGTGCGAAGTGGCGGCTCGCCTGTGGCGTCCGATCGGTCCCGACATTGACCTTCCGACCGGCGCGCAGTTGGCTGAGCAGTACGCCGATCGGCTGCCGGAACTTTGGGAACAGGCGGGGCGACCGTGTTCGCAGGCCACTGTGGCGGACGCGCTGCATTGCATGAATCGTCGTCGCCTTGCCCACGACGATCGGTCCGCGGTTCTGGTCCACGGTGATATCCACGAGATGAACGCCCTGCGGGCGAGTGACGGCAGCTACAAGCGCATCGATCCAGCCGGACTGCGAGCCGAACCGGCGTGTGATCTCGGCACAATCGTGCGTTGCAACCCAGACCTCGGCGATGACCTCTGGGCGCGGACCGAGCAACTGGCTTCTCGCACGGGCGTGGACGCCACCGCCATCTGGGAATGGGGAACTGTCCACCGAGTCGTCAGCGGCGTCTATGCCTGCAGTATTGGCTTTCAGCCCTTTGGCGATCTGCTGCTGGCCGAAGCGGACCGCCTCACTCCGTAGTCACCTGTCGGCGGGCCGGCCCGCACGCCTCGTCGCCCTCCGGGCGTGGAACGGACGGTGCACACGACCGGCATGGAAGCAGGCGTCGTAGGCCACCCGGTCGGAACACCTCCGCTCGCGGAGACGGCGAACTGCGCGATGCGTTCCGGGTGTCGCCGTGTGCCTGATCCTCCACCACTGTGTCCAGCGTTTCGAACATTATTGAAATCTTTGCCGATCGCGGAGCGGTCACGCGAGTATCTGAAGGCGATGCCAGAGTGACGCTTTCGTGCCGGGACGGGCGGCCGACCGGGATAAAACAAAGGAGGCAATGGTGACCGCATTCCGGCGAACTCCCGGCGCAAGAAACCGCTTTGTCGTGGTCGGCGTCGCGTGCGTGACCTTGGTCTTGACAGGGGGAATTCTTACGTTTGCTGTTTCCCCGTCGACCTCCTCCACTGCTGCGGCTGGAAGAGAGCCGCGTGAGCCGTCACGGCAGGAGTTGAGTCTTCTGCATGAAGCCGGCCAGATTTTTCTGCGTGACTGCATGCAGCGGAAGGGCTTCGAATACCGGCCGGTCAAAGAGAACCCGATTCCAGAGGCTCGGGACTTTCCTTACGTGCTCAACGACGTGGCATGGGCCAAAGAACACGGTTACGGCACGGACATACAACACGATCTGTCCGAGCTGAGGAAAACGGATGTCAATCAGCGGTACTTTCGTGGGCTCCCGGCCAAACAGCAGGCAGCGGCTCTGACCGCAGCCAACGGTTCTCGCCCTCTGACGGTGACGGCCAAGACCCCCGACGGCATGCAGTATCAACGCAGCCCCAAGGGCTGCCAGTCGGAGGCCGATGCGACCCTCTACGGCAACCTGGAGAAGTGGTTCCAGGCGAAAGTCACCACCGACGCGGTCACGGAGATCCGGCATGCCAAGGTCACCGAAGATCCGCGATTCGCCGAGGCGGTCAAGCCCTGGTCCACGTGCATGCGGGCAGCCGGTCATCCGTATACGAGTCCGACCGACCTGCGAACGGCGACCGGCTCGCGCAGGCCTCCCCTTCCCAGGAGCGAGGAAATCGCACTTGCCGTCACCGAGGCGCGGTGCGCCCGCACGTCAGGATTGGCCAAGACCGCACAGGATTTGGACCGGCACTACGCCCGCAGCCTTTCCCGGCAATACAGGGACGTGCGTACCTACCGGGAAATGCAACTGAACGCACTCTCCCGTGCCCGCCATCTCACACAGAAGGCCGGCACATCCTCATGAACCCGAAATCCGCAACGAGAGG
The DNA here is from genome assembly GCF_053599215.1 of Streptomyces sp. NPDC001002. NCBI lineage: Bacteria > Bacillati > Actinomycetota > Actinomycetes > Kitasatosporales > Streptomycetaceae > Streptomyces > Streptomyces sp. NPDC001002. Next base: position 24,487 of record NZ_JBSFLV010000067.1, read on the forward strand.
AAAGAACATGGGTAAAGTGCGCAGAACACTGATCGGCACGGCTCTCGCCGTTGTGACGGTGGCAGCCACTCCGCTGGCCGCTCAGGCATCGCAACCCGCTCCCGTGCCTGCAAAGAGCCAGCTCGCCGACGGATATCTCCACGTCTACTACAACACCGGCTACACGGGATGGTGCGACGACTGGTCGGGAGAAGCCCCGGACTGGGGCAGCTGCCGCAACCAAGTGAGCTCGCTCTGGAACAACGGTTACCCCGGCAGCCTGGACGACATCTGGGTGTACTGGGGCCTGAACTACACAGGTGCGCGTCGGGGCGTCTACAACGGCGTAGGACTCAGCGACCTACGCCAGTGGACCTTCGACGCGAACACGGGCCCCGGTTCAGGGGAGTGGCTCAACGACAACATCTCCTCGCATCGATGGACGAACCTGCCCTGAGGCATCCAGAGTTCAACGAGATCGTCGCGCGGGAGGACTGAGCAGGCTGGTGGGGCTGCGGGTGCGGGCCCACCCGCAGGCTCGCATCGTCTCGGTCACTCAGTCCTCGAAGAGCTTCTCCGGTCGCCGCCCGTGCGTCAGGCGGCGCCGATCGGGCCGCACATCAGGTTGCCGGGTTCGGCAGGGTCGTCGCTGGTCCAGAACTGGGTCCAGAGTGCGGCGAACTCAGGGCGGCTGAGGTAGCCGTCGGCGTCCTGGTCGAGCCGGTCGAAGACACCGTCGGTCTCCACGGGCCGCCCGTGCCAGGTGTCGACCAGACGCTGGTGCTCGCCGCGCGAGATGCGTCCGTCGGCGTTCTCGTCGACCGCGTCGAAGATGGTGTCGGCGGTGGCGGTGACCGCCTCGGGGATGGTCGGCAACAGGGCCACCATCGCGAGGAGGTCGTCCATGTCGATCTGGCCGTCCCGGTCCGTGTCCACGGCCTCGGACAACTGCTGCCACCAGCCTTTCAGTACGCCGTCCACGCGCGCGGCCAGTTCAGCTCCCTCTCTCACTCGCGGCAATCGGCCCCAGCGGTCCGCCAGGGCCACGAAGTCCGCCTCCTCCAGATAACCGTTGCCGTCCGCGTCGAACGCCTCGAACATGGCCTGGAGCTTGGTCCGCTGGAACTCGCTGGACATCACACGCCTCCTCACTCGCTGTACTGAGGTCACTCGCAGTACTGAGATCACTGGCAGTACTGGGGACATGCTGTCCGCGGCCGGCCGCGCTGCAACGGCGCTCACGCTCACCGCGGCAGGTGTCCGCGCGCCCGCGAGCCGGCCCGGTGCGCCGGGCGCCGGTTTGCCCGCGGTGGATGGAGGTCCGTGTCCCGGCAAACATCCATGCCCGCCGCGGGCCGCCGCCGATTCCGTACCCTGGCGGCATGCGCATGCGCCCCACCCTGAGCTGGACCCCCGCTGCGGCGGACCTGCTGCCGGGCACCACCGACCTGGAGCCGGTCGTCGACGCGCTGAGCGCCGGCGGTGTGCTGGTGCTCAGCGGGGCGGGCATCTCCACGGAGTCGGGCATCCCCGACTACCGGGGCGAGGGCGGGAGCCTGAGCCGGCACACCCCGATGACCTACCAGGACTTCACCGGCAGCGCGCACGCGCGGCGCCGGTACTGGGCGCGCAGCCATCTCGGCTGGCGCACCTTCGGGCGGGCCCGCCCCAACGCGGGACATCTGGCGGTGGCCGCCTTCGCCCGGGACGCCCGCGTCTCGGGCGTGATCACCCAGAACGTCGACGGCCTGCACCAGGCCGCCGGCAGCGAGGACGTCGTCGAACTCCACGGCGGCCTCGACCGGGTCGTGTGCCTCTCCTGCCGCGCGATCAGCCCGCGCCGCGAACTCGCCCGGCGCCTGGAGGCCGAGAACCCTGGCTTCGACCCGGTCGCCGCCGGGATCAACCCGGACGGTGACGCCGACCTCACCGACGCGCAGGTCGGGAACTTTCGCGTCGTGCCGTGCGCCGATTGCGGGGGAGTCCTCAAGCCGGATGTGGTGTTCTTCGGCGAGACGGTTCCGCCGCAGCGCGTCGAGCACTGCCAGCGGCTGGTCCGCGAGTCGACCGCGCTGCTGGTCCTCGGCTCGTCGCTGACCGTGATGTCCGGGCTACGGTTCGTCCGTCAGGCGTCGCAGGCGGACAAGCCGGTACTGATCGTCAACCGGGACCCCACCCGGGGCGACCCGCACGCCCGTACCCGGATCGCCCTGCCACTGGGAACGGCCCTGACGACCGTCGCCGACCGATTCGGCATCCCGGTCGAGGGGTCGGCGGGCTGAGGAACCGGTCTGGATGACGGACTTGAACGAAGCCGGGTTCACCGAGGTCAGCGTTGATGTGCTGCGCACCTTTTCAACTCCGTTCTGTCGCGCTTACTCCCCGTCCTCCAGATGCGTGGCCGCATGGTGAAAGCGGATCACCGTGTACGTCTCGCCCTCCCTCGGCGGGCGAGTCCATGAGCGGGTGGTGAATGTGTGCAGCCGCCCGTTCATGAGGGCATGACGCGGTAGAGACGCACCGAACTCCCCGGCGACCGCTTCCAGCAGCGCCCGTTCCACAGCGGCCCCGTCCCCCGGGTCACCGAAGAACTGGCTCGGATTCAGCGACTGCGGTATCTCCCCGCTCCGCTGGATCTCTCCGTCCGCGTACGTGAATGCGTACAACTCGGTACCGTCTCGTGCCACCGAAAGGTGGAAGAACGGTTGACCGTGCTCTGCCCGCAAGCCGCTCCACAGCACCACGGAGCGGGTGTCCACGCTGGCGGTTGCGGCCGGGGAAACCAAGCGCCGCTGGTCGAACGAGGCGGGATCGCTCTCGAAGGCGAAGCTCCAGCCGGTGCCGGCCCGGCCGACCGCCATGAGTGCCCGGTCGTCGTAGGACGTGAACTCCCTCCGGTTCTGCCTCGATTCGAGGCGCGCCTCCCAGGAGGTCATGGGGACGTTCAGCGCGGTGCCGTCCCCGTCTCCGTCCGCGTCCCCGTCCCCGTCCCCGTCCGTGAGACGTCCGGGCAACTCCTGCGGCTCCGCACCTTCCACCAGTACGAATCGATAGGACGTGCGGTTGTTGCCCGGGTCCGGTTCCGCGAGCCACGCCAGGCCGCCAGGATCGACGTCGGCCGTCGGTCCTGGTGCCTCGCCGGTCTGCCCGCCCCTCGGCGTGGACAGCAGCTCGCGGCCCCGCTCCAGGGTCAGCAGCGACCCGAGCACAGGGTCGGCCACCCACCCCAGCGGTGCGAGATGGTCCGGTCCCAGCGGCTCCCACAGAGGAAGAGCGTCCCTCAGCGTCCGCCATGCTCCGTCGGAGTCTCCCCACCGCGCCAACTCCCGTGCCCGCTCGACCGCTTCCCCGTATGGTCCGGCCGCTGTGTACCGGTACGTGCCGTCCCTCACCTGACCCAGCGTCGCGTAAGCCAGTGACACAAGGTCGGCGTCGGCGCCCCGCAGGTTGAACGTCAGTGCGGAGTCGCCCCGGTACGAGTGCGCCGCGTGCTCGGCGACCAGCGGGGGCAGCAACTCGGGCGCGTACTGAGGGTCCGTCACCAGGCCGTCGAAGTGCACCGTGTGGGCCTGTCGGAGCAGTCGGCGTATCTGATCACCCAGCCCGGCGGCCCGCGGTCTGCCGTACCCTCTGGCCTCGTCCAGTGTCTTCACGGCCTGTTCCCAGTTGCCGCGCAGCGCCTCCAGCCGGGCCTCCTCCACCAGGGCGTCCAGCTTCCGCGTCGTATCGTTGACGAACTCCGGCTCCCCGTCGTTCCGATGAGACCGCAGGCTGTGGAACTCCCTGTGCATGCCCCGCATGAACGCGAGGAAGTTCGCGTACCGTTCGGGCGGCGCGGCCCGCCAGCCCGCCCAGGTGTACACGGCCCACTCACCGTCCTCGTCCACGTCCTCGGGATCGAAGACGACGTACATGGCGTCGGACTCGACACTGAGTTGCAGTCCGCGCCGCCAGGTGTCCGCCTCCCGCCGCTCCTCGGGCCCGGCGTCCTCGTCCAGGTACTCCTCGAACACGTCCGCGAGCCCTGACTCGTTGTGGTGCCAGTGCGCGTCCTCGGTCCCCGCCAGCAGCCAGACGAACCCGCCCGCGTGCCGCCACCCGTCGCTGACCTTGAGGAACTCCCGGTACGACGGGGGCACTTGTCGACCCAGGCGCTCCTCCATGGCTGAGATCCGGTCCTCCGCCGCGGGCGGGAACCCCAACCAGCGAGCCTGTCGCGCAGCTTCGTCGACCGCGCCCCGCGCCTCGCCGTCGCGTAAGGAATCCGCCCACTCCCCGCTCCACCCGAGCAGGAAGGGCCGCCAGTCGAATGCCGTGGAATCCGTCATACGTCGATGCTGCCACCCACCACTGACAGCGCCACGAGGCTTCGGGCTCGTGGACGCGGACCTCGGCGACGGCCGGCATCGCGCGGTAGCGCTCCTCGCGACCGGGACCGCGAAGCTGCGGGCCGGGCCTCGGAGCCGACTGCGGCGGTCGGTCCGGTTGTCCGGGTATGTCGGTGGCGTCCTCAGTCCTCCAGGTGCCGCAGCAGAGCGCTCAGCGGCTGATCGCGCAGGGTCGGACCGCTGATGACTGCTCCTACGAGCTGTAACGCAAGGGAGAGGCCGCCGACGAGACAACTCGGCCTTTGCCGAGAGTCTCAGACCACTTGTCGATGCGTCCACGGTCTTCGCCCGCACACCGATAGAGCCATGCCGGTAGAGAAAGATTTCGCTCCGCAGGCGAATTGGTAACAACCGGAGGGCATAAAAGGCATGATCGAAAAGACTCTTGCTTCGGCCGTCAAGGCTCTGGCGCTCACCTCACTCGTCGCCAGTCTCATGGCATTAACGCCGAACGCGAACGCTCAAACGCAAGCCGATCACCCTTCCCGTGACGTTCAGGTGGCAGCAGGTCCGAGCGGTGAGGCGACGCAGAGAATCGCCGACAGCCTGGGAGACTCCCGCACCGCCGGAATATACCTCGACCAGGACAGACAGAGATTCGTCGTCACCGTCACCGACAGCAAGGCCGCGGAAGCGGTCAAGGACGCCGGCGCCATCCCGGAGCGGGTCACGTACGACACTGCATACCTGGACTCGATCAAGCAGCAGCTCGATGACACGTTCAAAACGCCCGGAACGATGTGGGGCGTTGACATCCTGGCCAACCAGGTGATCGTCCACGCGGACAGCACGGTCAGCGACACGGACTTCGCCAAACTGGACGAATTCATCGCGCCGTACGGCGACGCCGCGCGCATTGTGCGCATCGCGGGAGAAACCACGGAGACGGCATCCCCCATCAACGGGGGTGATTACATCCAGAACAACGCCGTATCGTGCTCGTACGGGTTCACCGTCCGCAGCAAGACCAACCCCGAGTACAAGTCGATCCTCACCGCCGGGCACTGCACCATTGAAGGAGGAAATGACTGGAGCAAGTCGGATGGAACGTACATCGGCTACACGACGGGACACTACTTCTCGGACGGGAACGACTTCGGTCTGATCCGCGCCTACAACACCAGCCAGGTGACCTACTACGGGAACGTCGAGGCGCAGAACGGCGAAGCCCAGGACATCACCTACTCGCGCGACAGCCGCGCCGGAGAACACGTTTGCGCCTCCGGGTACAACAGCAAGTACGGCTGCGGCATCGTGGGGCTCAAGAATCAGACCATCACCTACTCCGACGGTCACCAGGTCACGGGCATGGACGTGGCGAACATCTGCCGTGGCTCCGGCGACAGCGGTGGACCCCTCTTCGATCTCGACGCCGCGCTCGGCATTCTTTCGGGAGCGAACAGCAGCGAGTGCTACAGCTACTACCAGCCGGTGAACGAGGCGCTGGCCTGGTACGGAGTGGAAGTCGTCTGATCACCTGATCGTGTACCGCGCCACGATCCCTGCGATCACCAGGGCCGGCCCCGTATCGAAGTGCCGGTGGTAGTCCTCGAAGATCTCCGCGGCCGCCGGATGGCCGACAGAGGGAAGTTGGCCATCCGGCGGGCGTGTTCGTCCACGTCGTATTCGCGCCGGTCGCGTCCGTTGCGGTTCGGGGGGCGGCAGGGTGCGGTGCGTTGACCTGGGCGGTTCACGGGTTCTGGGCGCGAGGGGCGTCGCGGGCGCGCGAGGCCGTGCCGACTGGCCTCACGCGCCCTTCGTCGCTGTTCTCATCGGTGCTTCCTGGAACGGCGGATGAGCAGCAGCGCGATGATCGCGCCGGTCGCGGCGAGCAGGGGGACGCGGTTGGCCCGTGCCGCCTGGAGACCCTGGTCGGCCTTCTCGAGCACCGGCGCCGGGGTGTTGTCCTGCACCACGTGGACCGCGTGTGACGCCTTGTCCCGCAACTGGGCCTTGGCCTGTGCGGTCTTCTCCTGGACCTGTTGTTTGACGGCGTCCGTCTTCTCCTCGACCTGCTGCTTGACGGCATCGGTCTTCTCCTGGGCGCGGGCCTTGACGTCGGCCTTGGCCGCGAGCGCCTCGACGGTCTCGCCGAGTTCCTCGCGCGTCGCCTCGACCTGCTCGCGCAGTTCCTCCGTGGAGGGTGTTGCCTCGTCGCCCGCGTGCGGCTTGTCCTGGGTCATCGGTGTGCCTTCTCCTTGATTTCGGCCACGTCGGCCTTGACGCTGTCGATGGTCTGTTCCGGCGTCGGCGGAGTCGCCCTGCTGATCTGCTGCTTGCCGAGAGCCGCCATCAGCGCGGCGACGGCGCCCAGGGCGGCGGTGACGATCAGTGCCGCCGCCCACACGTCCATGACGAGCGAGAGCGCGGCGATCACGGTGACGACCAGCGCCTGCAGGGTGAGAACGCCCAGCAGCCCGGCGCCGCCGAACAGCCCGCCGCCCTTGCCGAAGCGCTTGCCCTTCTGGACCACCTCCGCCTGTGCCAGGCGCATTTCGTCGCGGACCAGCTGGGACAACTGCTGCGAGGCGCGTTGGACCAGGTCGCCGACCGGTTCCTGTGCTCCGGCGCCGGTGCGAGGGGTGCCTTCTGTGGTCATGGGTACTCACCTGTCCTTCTCGGCGATCAACTGGCCTTCTCCTGTCACCGCCTGATCGTGTGTCCGGGTACCCGGACAACGGCGCCTCACCGCTCGGCGGAGAGAATGCCCGTCGGCTGATCGCCGGAAAGGGCATCAGGAAGTGCGGGGGCTGAAAAGCGTTCCCGGGGGCACTCGGTGCTCTGCGGCACCGATGGGCGCCGCTTCCCGAAGGAAAGAGAAGCTCGTGTACATAGGTCTGGGTACCGTCGTCCTCATCATTGTCATTGTCCTCATCGTCATGATGCTGCGCCGTCGCTGACCTGTGCCTTTTGACCGCACGATCAGCCATGACCGCGGCTCGCCCTGATATTCGGTGGTGCAGGGTTCGCCATCAATAAATGGATGAGTGTGTGGGACGGGAAACGAGGGGCACCCGTCCCGCCGAGGGTCGCCCACCGGAATAACGGACGGGCTTCCTCGATATTCACGCATTGCAAGGGGAGGTTTTGCATGACGGACAACATGTGGGGTTATCAGGCCGAGTCCGGCCACCAGACGGGGATGGACCTGACCGGGTTCAAGGTCGAGGCGAGCGACGGCTCGATCGGCAAGGTCGACAAGCACTCCGAGGACGTCGGGGCCGCGTTCATCGTCGTCGACACCGGAGTGTGGATCTTCGGCAAGCAGGTTCTGCTTCCCGCCGGAGTCATCTCGTCCATCGACGTCGCGGAGCGGACCGTGCACGTCGGCCGCACCAAGGAGGAGATCAAGAACTCCCCCGAGTTCGACAAGGACAAGCATGTCGGCGACGCCGGCTACCACGAGCAGGTCGGCGGCTACTACGGAGACCGACAGGTCTGATCGTCACTCCGCAGCACACGTGGGCGGGCACCCGCATTCTGCCGGTGCCCGCCCACGGCTGCGCCAGGACAGTCCGGAGGCCGTTCCACGCCCCTCGGATTCACGACATTCAAGGCAGTCAAGGAGAGTGAGCCTGATGGCCACCGTGTCCCTCACCGGAGCGTCCAAGGAGGACGCCGCCACCGTGTTCGCCGTCCTGCGGATGGCGTTCCCCACCGACCGACCCCCCGAGGACGTACCCCAGGACCAGCCGGGGGACCGGTCCGCCGTCTGGACCGCGGAGTTCGAGCCGACGCAGGAGTGGATACCGACCGGTCCGGTCCCGCTGGAGGGCCTGGTCTCCGCCACGCTGCAGGGTGGCTACCTCGCCGTGGACCGGCTGCGCGAGGCACTGGGCGTCGCGTTCGCCGTACAGGAGCGGGGCACGGCGTCGGGAGACCAGGAGAAGGAGATCGACCTGCGGCTCGGCACGAAGCAGCGGTGAGGTCAGCCGGCGGTGAGTACGGAGTCGTCCTGGGGGCGCGCGCCGGGCAGTCGGTGCCGGGCGACGGCGAGGGCGGCTTCGACGTCCCGGGTACCGGTGGACACACACAGCGTGTAGGCGACGTCGTCCATCCGGCGTCGTGCGGCGGGGGTGCCGTTCTCGGCGTCCAGCGCGCGCAGGGTCTCGTACTGCTCGACCAGGTCCTTCAACACGGCGGGGTGGGCCATCAGCACCAGGGGTCTCCATTCACGTGAACCAGACATACGTGATCCGAGTACCCCCGACTTGCACGCCCATGCGGTTCGTCGGCTCAACTACCGGGCGTGAGCTGCAGCGTGTCGAGCACCCCGTACACCCCGAGGAACAGGATCGCCACGCTGCCCAGGACCAGCGCCGCGGTCAGCCAGGGGTTGGCGCGGAAGCGGGGCGGGACGCAGCACCGAGACGCCCGGAGCGGAGCAGGTCGGCGAGCGCGTGTTCGTCCACGAGGCCACCGCGCGCGGCGTTGACCAGCACCGCACCCGGCTTCATCGTCACCAGGCGGGCCCGGTCGAGCAACGGGGTGCCGGACGGATCGGGCGGAGTGCGCAGGCTGACGGCGTCGGCTCGCACCAACAGGTCGTAGAGTTCGGTCGGTTCGGCGCCGTGCGCGCGGACCTCGGCGTCGGGGACGTACGGGTCGTGGGCGAGGAGTTCCATCCCGAAGGCGCGGGCGTAGCCGGCCAGCAGGCGGCCGATGCGTCCGAAGCCGACGACGCCCAGTGTCCTGCCGTGCAGTTCGGGGCCGAACACCTTCGGCCAGCAGCCCGCCGCCACCGCCGTGTGCGAGGCGGTCAGGGAGCGGGTCGCGGACAGCAACAGACCGAAGGTGTACTCCGCCACCGCACGCGAGTTGCTGCCTGGCACGTACACCACCGGGATCCGGCGGGCGCGGGCGGCGGCCACGTCGATGGTGTCGACCCCGACACCGTGCTTGGCGATCACCTTGAGCCGGGGAGCCTGGTCACGGACAACTCGGCGCCCGAGGCGCAGATTCACGCCTTCGAGTCGCGCGGAGTACGCGTCGAGATCGCCTCGCCCGCGGGGACGTGAGGTGGGCGCCACGGGCCCACTCGGCCACCCATGTCTCGTAACTCCAGCAAATGCTCCCGCGCCGACGTCGCCACCTGATCACCGGACGGTCGTTACCCGTCCAGAGAGTCGTTCTTAGGTGGCGGGAGAGCCAGCATGAGGCAGTTTCCCTTGGAGGCACTCGACTTGGCGCCCGGGCGCCTGGTGGAGTGGCGGCTTGGGCGAATGGGGGAGCAGGCCGGCAGCAGCGGTGAAGGGCCGGTCAGGAGGGCCTCGTTCAACCAGGACAAGCATTTCAGCGTGGCCGAGGAAGGCCGCAAGGCGGACGATCTGTTCTCCTCCTGGCTCGCCGTCGCGTTCGAGGTGTCGGGGACCCTCGACCAAAGCGCGCTGGAATCGGCGCTGTTGCACTTCGCGCAGCGGCACGAGGTGCTGCGGTGCGAGTTCCGGCGGCTGGCGGGCGAGTTGGCGTGCGAGCCGCTCGGCCCGCAGGACATCGGTCTGACGCCCGTCGACGTGGGTGAGTTCGACTCCACGGAGGAACTCCGGACCTTCCTGTCCGAGAGCTTCAAGGAGCGTATCGACACGCTCTCCTGGCCGCTGTTCCTGATGGGAGCGGTGGTCCGGGACGAGTCCTCGACGGTGTACCTCGCCTTCGACCACATCGTGTGCGACGGCATGTCGATGCCGAATGTCGTCAGCGACATCCAGACCGCGTACGCCGCGTACGCGGCCGGCTGTGACGTCGTACTCCCCACGGTCGGCAGCTACTTGGACTTCGCGCAGGAACAACGCCACCGATACCTGGCGATCAGCGAGTTCGACGGCCGGCTGGACTACTGGAAGTCCTTCATCGCGCGCAACGGTGAGTTCTTCCCGAGGTTCCCGCTCGATCTCGGTCTCGAACCGGGACGCACGTATCCCACGGTGAACGAGGCGTTCCCACTCCTCGACGCCCGGCAGACCGCCGAGTTGGAGAACCGTTGCCGCGCGGTCGGCGGGAAGGCGTTCATGGGGGTGCTGGCCGCGGTCGCGATCTCGCTCCGGCAGGCGGGCGGTCCCGGTGTCTACCGGGGGCTGATGCCGGTCAGCGAACGCGGCAAGGGCGACTGGCTGGGCTCGATGGGATGGTTCGTCAACACCATGCCCATCGAGTTCTCCGCGGCGGAGGGGGAGAGTTTCGCCGAGGTGGTGGCCAATGTGCGGGTCGGCTTCGCGGACATGCTGCGCAGCATCGACGTGCCGTTCGTCCGAGTGTGGGAACTGTTGGCACCGGACGACTTCGCCAAGCGCACCTGGCCGTTCCCCGTGAACTTCTTCTCCTACGCCGACATGCGGAAGTGCCCGGGAGCGGAGAACCACGAGAACTGGCGGCCCACGACGCACGTATGGGCGTCACGCTCCAACGGAACCTCCTCCTGGTTCCAACGCGACACCTCCGGCCTCCACATGAACTCGATCTACGCCGACACACCGCAGTCCCGCCGAACGATGACGGAACTTCGCCGCACGCTTCAGCAAGTGCTGCTGGAGATCTCGGACTTCGGCACGATCCCGTCGCCAAGGGGTGAGCTGACCGGAGCGCGCGTGGCGGTGTCGACGAGGTGAGGCGGGCGCCGACCGGACCCCGCCCTGACGCCTGACCCCCTGCTCGCGCCTCAGCCCTGCGCGTCCGGCTTCCACTCGTGGACGAGGAGACCGAGCAGCACCTCGTCCATGAACTCGCCCATCACCCAGCCCGCGGAGCGCAGCACGCCCTCACGGACGAAGCCGTTGCGCTCGGCGGCGCGCAGCATCGCGCCGTTGTCCGACAGGGTCTCGATCTGGAGCCGCTGCAGGCTGCGCACGACGAAGCCGTAGCGGCACAGCACCGCGACCACGTCGGTGCCGTAGCCCTTGCCGCGGAAGGAGGGCCGCAGCCCGAGTCCGAGGTGCGCGGACCTGTTGTGGGTGTCGATCCTCCACAGCGACGCGTCACCGATCAGCGTGCCGCCGTCCAGCTCCACCACGGAGAACGGGACGTACCCCTCGTTCTTGTCGTCGACCACGAGATGCGAGTCCTTCGAACCCGGCGTGATCGGTCGCCACGGCCGGCCGTTGGACCGGGAGAAGTTCGCCACGTCGTCGTGGAGTTCGGCCTGAAGGATCGGAATGTCGTCCTCGTGCCGGGCCCTGAGCCCGACCTTGCTGCCCGTTAGCATGCGAGTTTCCTATCCGAGCGGCCCGACCGGCGGCAAACGAATAAGCGGGCGCGATCATGCTGCCCCTGCCCTGCCCTGCCTGCCCTGACATGGAGGCGCCCGACGCCGACGAGCTGGGTCTTTTCGACGTCCCGCCTCCCGGCCGACGCGGCTGACACGGCGGCCGTAGGAGGCCGGGCCCGATTCTTTTCCTGCACGACCCTTGCCGTCGTTCGCGGCCCCTCCCTACAGTCTCGTCCCAGTCAATCGATACGCATCGACAGTGCGATCGACACCGAGGGATCCGAGGGAGGTGCTCCGCGTGGTCACGAGTCGGGATGTGGCGCGGTTGGCGGGCGTCTCCCAGAGCACGGTCTCCTACGTCATGAGCGGGCGCCGCTCGATATCCCCCGAGACCCGGCGTCGGGTCGAGGAGGCGATCGAGACGTTGGGGTTCCAACCCAACGCCGGTGCGCGGGCGTTGGCGAGTCAGCGCAGCCAAGTCATCGGCCTGGTCGTGCCGTTCGCGCCCGGAGCGGACATGACGGGGGTGCTGCCCTTCATCGAGACGATCACCAAGTGCGCCCGGGAAGAGGACCACAACGTCATCCTGGCCACCGAGGACGAGGGCGCCGAGGGCCTCACCCGGCTCAGCGACCAGTCCCTGTGCGACGCGATCGTACTGATGGAGGTCGGGTCCAAGGACCCGCGTATCCCCGTGGCGGCAGGCCTGAGCGTGCCGGTCATCCTGATCGGCGTGCCGGACGACCCCGCGGGCCTGTACTGCGTCGACCTGGACTACACCCTGGCCGGACGCATGGCGGTGGACGAGCTGGCCGCATCCGCGCACGACCGCGTCGTCCTGCTCGGCTACCCGCGTGACGTGATGGAGCGTGACGTCAACTTCGTCCGCCGCTTCCTGCGCGGAGCCGAGGACGCGGCCGCCGCGCACGGCATCGCCTACGCCGAGGTCAGCCCGCCGGACACCAGCCGGGCCGGGGCCGAGGCCGCCCTGGACGAGGCGCTCGCGGAACAGGCGTCCGGCGGGGGAGAGCGGCTCGGACTCGTCGTCCCCGACCCGCAGTTGATCCAGCCGACCCTGCAGAGCCTGCTGGACCGCGGTCTGGTCCCGGGCCGCGACCTGTCCGTCATCGGACTGTGCACGGACCGGACGGCCGAGACCTCCACACCCCCCGTCACCAACCTCTCGCTGGAACCCAGGGACGTCTCGCGCCGCGCGATGCGGATCCTGTTCCGGCTGCTGAACCGCGAGAGCGTGCCCACCGCTTCGACCGTCGAACTCGTCACCCCACGTCTGACCCTGCGTCGGACCAGCCTGCCCGCCCGCTGATCCCCACTGTTCCGGCTCAAGGGGGATGACGCGTCATTGCTGTCGATACGCATCGACACCCCCGCGCGGTCCGCCCGAGACAGCGCCGACCGAGGAGAGAACGAACATGGCTCAACGACGAGCGATCCTCAGCAGAACGACACTGACCGTGACCCTCGCGCTCATGGCGCCGCTCGCCCTGAGCGCCTGCGGCTCGAACAGCGGATCGTCCGGCGGCGCCGACACACTGCGGGTGATGGACTACTACGCCGATCAGCCCGACAAGGGGATCTACGCGAAGGTCCTGGACGCGTGCGGGAAGCAGAACGGCGTGACGATCAAGCGGGAGGCCGTGGCCGGGCCGTCCCTGATACCCAAGGTGCTGCAGCAGGCCTCGTCGCGGACCCTGCCCGACGTCCTGATGCTCGACAATCCCGACCTGCAGCAGATCGCCGCCAGCGGCGCCCTCGCCCCGCTCAGCGACTTCGGCCTGAAGGCGGACGGATACGCCGAGGGCGTGGTCGACGCCTCGACCTACCAGGGCAAGCTCTACGGCCTGCAACCGGTCACCAACACGATCGGCCTCTTCTACAACAAGGACATGCTCGACAAGGCGGGGGTCAAGCCGCCCACCACCTGGGCCGAGCTCAAGTCGGCCGCCAAGAAGCTCACTTCGGGCAAGCGGTACGGCATCGCCTTCGCTGCACCGGCCACCTACGAGGGCACCTGGCAGTTCCTGCCCTTCATGTGGTCCAACGGCGGCGACGAGAAGGACATAGCAACTCCCCAGACGGCGCAGGCACTTCAGCTCTGGGTGGACCTGGTCAAGAGCGGCTCGGCCTCCAAGTCCGTGGTCAGCTGGGCCCAGGCCGACGCCAACGACCAGTTCGCGGCGGGCAACGCGGCCATGATGATCAACGGCCCCTGGCAGTTCCCGGTCCTGGACAAGAAGACGAGCCTGCACTACGACGTCGTCCAGATCCCCGTGCCCAAGGCCGGCGGAACTCCCGTCGTCCCGTTGGGCGGTGAGACCTGGACCATCCCGCAGACCGGCAACGCGCAGCGCCAGGACAAGGCGGCCAAGGTCGTCGCGTGCCTCAACTCCGACAAGAACCAGCTGGCGCTCGCCGAACAGCGCCAGACCGTGCCGACCAAGACCGCACTGATGGACAAGTTCGCCGCCGAACAGCCCAGGATGAAGGCGTTCACCGACCAGGTGCGCAACGCCCGTGCCCGCACAGGTGAGTTGGGCAAGGACTGGCCCAAGGCGGCCACCAAGATCTACACCGCGATACAGACCGCGCTCACCCAGGGGGCGACTCCGACGAAGGCGCTGAAGCAGGCCCAGGATGGCTGACGTACTGCGCCGCGCGGTGCGGGCCAAGGAGCACGCGGTGCCGGCCACGGACAGTGCCCCGGCGGGCCGGAGACTCGGGAAGCTGCGGAATCGCGGTCGACGGGGCCAGTCCCACCTGCTGTTCCTGCTGCCCGCCGTGGCCTACATGGTCGCCTTCTTCGGCTACCCGGTCGTGAAGAACGTCGTCATGGGGTTCCAGCACTACACGACGACCACCTTCTACACCGGCCAGGCACCCTGGGTCGGCCTCGCCAACTACCGGGCCGTCATCTCGTCCTCCGTCTTCGACAAGGCGCTCCTCAACACGCTGCTGTTCACGGTGGGTTCGATCGCGGGGCAGTTCCTCACCGGCCTGGCCATCGCCCTGTTCTTCCGCCGCAGGTTCCCGCTGAACGGCGTACTGCGCTCCCTGCTGCTGTTGCCGTGGCTGGTGCCGCTGATCGTCTCCAGCGCGGTGTGGCGCTGGATCCTCGACCAGGACAACGGCGTCCTCAACCGCTTCCTCGGCGCCCTCCATCTCGTACAGGACCGCCCCGGCTGGCTGACCAGCACCTCGCTGGCGCTGTTCGCGGTGATCGTGGTCAACATCTGGATCGGGATCCCGTTCAACGTCGCGATCCTGTACGGCGGACTCCAGGACATCCCCGAGGAGTTGTACGAGGCGGCGGCCCTGGACGGTGCCACGGGCTGGCGGGCGTTCCGGCACGTGACCTGGCCGCTGCTGCGTCCCGTGGTGAGCGTGGTGCTCGTGCTCGGGGTGGTCTATACGGTCAAGGTGCTGGACGTCATCCTCGGGCTCACCAACGGCGGTCCGGCGAACGCGACGCAGACCATCGCCAGCCAGTCCTACCAACTCTCCTTCCAGCAGTTCGACTTCGGACAGGGTGCCGCGCTCGGCAACATTCTCATCGTCATCTCGCTGGTCTTCGCCGTCCTCTACCTGCGCGCGAACCGTCGCGCCGTCGAGCAGTGAGGCCGTCATGGCAACTGTGACGCACACACCGGTCCGACCGGTCACGCCCGCACCCGTCCACCGGCGCCGCTCCCGGCGGCCCTGGGGATACACCGCGATCGGCGCACTGATCCTGGCCGTGATGCTGTTCCCGGTCTACTGGATGGTCAACGTCTCCCTCCAGCCGGCCAACACCGCAGTGAGCACGCCCTGGTTCCCGACCCACCTGAACTTCGACGGGTACTCCACCGCGCTGAGCCAGCAGGGTTCCAACCTCCTGACCAGCCTGATCGTCGCGGTGGGCAGCGTGGTGTTCAGCCTGATCATCGCCAGCCCGGCCGCGTACGCGCTCGCCCATGTCAACGCGCGCTGGGTCGGCCCGGTGCTGTTCGGGATCCTGATCAGCCAGATGGTCCCGGGCATCGTCGTGGCCAACGCCCTCTACAGCGCGTACAACGATCTCGGGCTGCTCAACTCGATCCCCGGCCTGGTCCTGGCCGACTCCACCGCGGGCATCCCGTTCGCGATCCTGATCCTGCGGGCCTTCATGGGCAACATCCCCTCCTCGGTGATCGAGGCGGCCCGGGTCGACGGGGCGGGCAGAGTCAGGGCGTTCGTCTCGATCGTCCTGCCGATGAGCAGGAACGCCCTTATCACCGCAGGGCTGTTCACGTTCCTGTTCACCTGGAGCGACTTCCTCTTCGCGCTGACCCTGACGACGACCGAGGACGTCCGCCCCGTCACCCTCGGCCTCTACCAGTACCTCGGCGCCCACGTCAGCGACTGGAACGCGGTGATGGCCACCGCGACCCTCGCCTCCGTCCCGGCTCTCGTGCTGCTCCTGGTGGCACAGCGCTACATCGCCACCGGCGTGACCGGCGGAGCCGTCAAATGACCCGCCCCCAGGGCGACTTCGGAGAAAGGCAGAACACCCCTGTGACCACGTCTTCCGCACCGCCCCCGGCCCCGATCCGCGTGACCGTGTGGGGGGAGAACCGCCACGAGAAGATCGAGGAGCACGTGGCCAAGATCTACCCGCAGGGCATGCACACCACGATCGCCGAGGGCATCAAGGAGAACCTCGGCGACGCCTGCACCGTCCGCACCGCCACACTCGACGACCCCGAACACGGCCTGACCGAGGAGGTGTTGGCCTCGACCGACGTCCTCACCTGGTGGGGACACGCGGCCCACGCCGAGGTGTCCGACGAGGTCGTGGAACGGGTGCACCGGCACGTCCTGTCCGGCATGGGCCTCGTGGTCCTGCACTCCGGCCACTGGTCGAAGATCTTCGTCAAGCTCATGGGCACCAGCTGCACCCTGCGCTGGCGCAACGAGCACGACCGCGAGCTGGTGTGGACGGTGAACCCGACTCACCCCATCGCCAAGGGAGTTCCGCATCCGCTCGTCGTCGACGAGGACGAGATGTACGGGGAGTTCTTCGACATCCCGGTCCCGGACGAGTTGGTGTTCGTCAGCTCGTTCACGGGCGGCGAGGTGTTCCGCAGCGGCTGCACGTTCCGCCGCGGCCACGGCCGGATCTTCTACTTCAGCCCTGGCGACCAGGACTACCCCGTCTACCACAACAAGGACATCCGCAGGGTGATCGCCAACGGCGTCCAATGGGCGCGCACGGACCGGCCCGAGCGCAGCCACCCGGTGCTGCTGCGCTACGACACCGACGACTTCTTCAACGGCGTGGACTACTCGGGGCCGCTTCGATGACCCACCGGACCATCCCCTGCGGGCCCGACAACCCCCTGCGCGTGGTCGTGGTCGGTGCCGGCTCCATGGGACAGCAGTGGCTGACCACCCTCATGGCCGCACCTGAGGCAGAGCTCGTGGGCATCGTCGACCTCGACCTGGACGCGGCCCATCGGTCCGCCGCCGGTCTGGGCCTGCCGGACCTCCCGGTCGGCGCCGACGCGGTCGCGCTCGCGGCCGACACCGGCGCTCAGGCGGTCGTCAACGTGACGGTTCCGGTGGCCCACCACCCCGTCACCACCGCGGCGTTGTTCGCCGGGCTGCCTGTCCTCGGCGAGAAGCCGATCGCCGACACCCTGGCCCACGCCCTGTCCCTCGCCGCCGCGGCCGAGGTGAGCGGCGAGCTGTTCATGGTGAGCCAGTCCCGGCGCTGGAACCCCCAACTCTTCGCCCTGCGCGGGATGTTGGGAGAACTCGGGGCGATCGGCACGCTGACGACCGAGTTCTTCAAGGCTCCGCACATGGGCGGCTTCCGTGAGGAGATGGCGTACCCGCTGCTGATCGACATGGCGATCCACGCCTTCGACTCGGCCCGTTTCCTGCTCGGCGCGGACCCGGTCTCCGCCTACTGCCAGGCGTACAACCCGCCGTGGAGCTGGTACGCCGGCGACGCCGCCGCGAGCGCCGTCTTCGAGATGGAGGGCGGTGCGCGCTATGCGTACAACGGCAGTTGGTGCAGTCCGGGCGCCGAGACCTCGTGGAACGGTACGTGGCGGGCGAGTGGCGAGAAGGGCTCGGCGCAGTGGGACGGCGACACCGAGCCCGTGCTCGTCGCCGATGTCCAACCCGCCGAGCGGCCCCGCTCCCCGTACTCCGACATCGCCGGAGCGCTGCGGGTCTTCGTCGAGTCGCTGCGGACCGGCAGCGTGCCCATGGGCGAGGTGCACGAGAACACCATGAGCCTGGCGATGGTCGAGGCCGCGGTGGAGTCGGCCAGGACCGGCCGGCCCGTGCTCGTCGACGACGTCCTCGACCAGGCGTACGCGACGGCCCTGCGCGAGGAGAGACGCCCCGACGTACGCGCTGCTCTTGCCGGTTGGCCGTCGGTCCGCGCCGCCCTCGCCCCGCACCAGGCACCGCCCGCACCCACCTCCGCCTGACGCCCTACCGATACGGAGATCCCGTGCCCCGCCCTTCGCCCGACCCCGTGTCCGGCCGCCCCCGCCTCGGGGTGGCGATGATCGGCCACTCGTTCATGGGAGCCGTGCACTCCCAGGCCTGGCGCACCGCTCCCCGCGTGTTCGACCTGCCCTTCGACGTCGACATGACCGTCATCTGCGGCCGTGATCCGAAGAACACGGCACGGGCCGCCGAGCGGCTGGGGTGGGGCGACTGGGAGGCCGACTGGCGGCAGGTGGTGCGCCGCGACGACGTGGACGTCGTCGACATCTGCACCCCCGGCGACTCGCACGCCGACATCGCGGTCGCCGCCCTGGCCGCCGGCAAACACGTGTTGTGCGAGAAGCCCCTCGCCAACACGGTGGAGGAGGCCGAGCAGATGGCCGCCGCCGCTCAGGTCGCCGCCGAGGCGGGCGTCCGGTCGATGGTCGGTTTCAACAACCGGCGGGTGCCCGCACTGGCCCACGCCGCGTGGCTGATCGCCGAGGGCGTGATCGGCGAGGTGCGGCACGTCAGAGCCCAGTACCTCCAGGACTGGATCGTCGACCCCGAGTTCCCGCTGGTGTGGCGGTTGCGGAAGGAGCGGGCCGGGTCCGGCGCGCTGGGGGATCTCGGCTCGCATGTCATCGACCTCCTCCAGCACCTGACCGGCGAGCGGCTCACCGGGGTGTCGGCGGTACAGGCCACGTTCGTCACCGAGCGCCCGCTGCCGACGGAGTCCAGCGGGCTGTCGGCGAGCGCCGGGGAACAGCGCGGACAGGTGACCGTCGACGACGCGACCGCGTTCACCGGCCGACTGGAAGGGGGCGCCCTCGTCGTGGTCGAGGCGACGCGCTTCGCCACGGGACGCAAGAACGCTATGCGGATAGAGGTCAACGGCTCACGGGGGTCGCTCGCCTTCGACTTCGAGGCGATGAACGAGCTCCAGCTGTACGACGCCACCGATCCGGAGACGGAGGCGGGATTCCGCCGGATCCTGGAGACGGATCCTGAACACCCGTACCTGAGCGCCTGGTGGCCGCCCGGGCACGGCCTGGGCTACGAGCACGCGTTCGTCCACCAGGTCCACGACTTCGTGACGGCGCTTGCGGAGGACGGAAGCCACCCGAGCCCGTCCTTTGCCGACGGCCTCCAGGTCCAGTACGTGATGCGGGCCGTCGAACGCAGCGCCGCGGACTCCTCCCGCTGGACGAGCGTCGACTGACCGCCCGGGCGGGGTGCGGGAGGGTTCAGCACGCGCGCGTGGGCGGTACAGGACCCACGCACGCGTGGGCGGTACAGGACCCACGCACGCGTGGGCGGCAGGCGCACGCATCACGCGCGCGTGGAGGGCGATTTCACCCCGCGTCGAGCAGCCGCAGCCCCAGCGGAGTCGCCGAGTGCAGGACGTACTTGCCCGCGCGCCGGCTGTCGACCAGGCCGCCCTCGCGCAGCACGCCGAGCTGCTGGCTGACGCTCGGCAGGGAGAGGCCCACCGCTTCGGCGACCTCGGAGGTGGTCCGGCCCTCCCGCTCGGCCACGTCGGCCAGGACCGCGGCACGCGTGCGTCCCAGCAGCCGTACGAGAGCCTCCCCGGTCCGCAGGGAGACGTCCAGCGGGGTCTTCGACACCGGGTAGACCAGCACGGGCGCCAGCTCCGGGTCGGCCAGCGCGGTCGGCCTGCCCCAGCAGAAGTACGAGGGGACCAGCAGCAGCCCGCGCCCTTCGAGATGCAGGTCGCGGTCCACGGGGTAGTCCACTTCAAGGACCGGGGAGTGCCAACGCGCATGCGGATGCAACCCGTTGAGCAGCGCGACGGTGCCGCCGTCCAGGAGCGTCTGGGTGCGCCGGTCGAGGTCGTCGCCGACCATCGCGCGCACCTGGGACCAGTGCGGCTCGACCAGGGTGCGGAAATAGACCCCCAACGCGTGCGTGAGGGCGGTGAGTCCGCCGTCGCCGGGGCGGCCGAGCCCGGTGGTCCAGCCGGGCAGCGAACGGGTCCCGCTCAGCCGCGTCAGCTCGCGCACCACCCGTCGGCGCGGAGTGGCGCGCACCTCGTCGAGGCCTGCGGTCAACTCCGCGCCGGAGATCGGCGGAGTGAGGAAATCGGGGATGTAGCCCACGCTGGGGATCAGTGACCGCAGCGGTTGGAGGGCCTCTCTCAACGCCGGTTCGGCGGCGATTCTCGAACGTGCCGAACGACGCCACTGACCGAATTCCAGCGGCCCCTGTCCGGTCTTCAGCCGACACATACTGCAGACGAGCTCCCACAGCGGGTCCGGGCGCCGCAGGATCCGGATGCTCTGCAGGTCGTGGGGGGTGAAATGAATACGGAGCATTACGTCCTCGCTCGCTCGGGACATGCCGGACGCGAGCCGCCCTGCTCTCGCCCGGCGATTCCCGTTATATCAACGAACGCAATTCCGTGGCCCCTTCCCGCCCGGCCGCCCGAACCCCGTTGTCAGTGCCGCGTCCTACGCTCGAAGCATGACCTACAGCGTCTGGCACAGGGGCCTCGGAATCACGCTCGACCTCACCGAGGCCGATCTCGGGCACCCGGAATACCCGGGGCTGCTCGACGAGATCTACGGCAATTACCAGCCGGATCTTCTGTACTGCCTGGAAGCCCATGAGGACGAGGGCTTCATCTGCCCCGGTTTCATGGCGATCCGCAAGGTCGACGGCCGTCCGCACGGGATGCATGTGGCCAAGGGCGAGCGCCCCGAGACGAAGGCCGAGAGCGATCTCCACAAGGCACTTGAGGAATACACCGCGCAGGTCGCCGGGGGAGAGGGATTCCGGGTCACGCGCCCGGACGGCGCCCGGCGCGGGAAGCAGCGCACCGACGTGACCGTGGAGGGCACCGACAGCCGGCGGTTCGGCTACGAGATCCAGCTCTCGGCGATAGCGGGCGGATCCGTCGACGAGCGCACCCGCGGCGCGCGCGAGGCCGGGCTCACCCCGCTGTGGCTCGTCAACAACGAGAACGCGATCCCCATCGACCGAGCCCCCTGGGCCCGGCTGAATGTACAGAGCTGGCGAGACGTGACCGACCGCGCCGCCCTGCCGGTGCGCGGCGGCATCAAGCACCTGCAGATGTCCCGCTGCGACTGGACCAACCCGGTCCCGTGCCCACGCCAGGGCACCAGCAGGTGCGGCGGCCGGCACGGGCTGTGGGAACCGGTACGCGGTCTCTACTACGACGACGTCATCCGGCGCACGGCCACCGGCGAACTCGTCTCGCTCTACCTGCCCCACCCGGCAGGCCGCCGCGGCTGGCACATGTGGGTCACCCCGGCAGACAAGGAGGAGTTCCTCGAAGGCCGCCCGGAACCCCTGCCGGGGGTGCCGACGCAACGCCGGGGAGGAACGGCGGATCCCGTACGCCGACCGCTCGTCCCCGGCGCCGAGGACGGCACGGAGGCGGATGTCCGCGCGGAGCTCGCTCGGGCGCGTGACGACGAACGGCCGCTCGACGCCTCGCTGTGGCACACGGAACCGCCGTCCTGGGAGTTCTCCCGGCCGTTCACCGTGGGCGAGTTCGTCATACCCGGCGACCTGGTCGCCGCCCGGCGCACCTTCACCAGGGCGCTGGCCCACTGCCAGGACATCGCCTCGCACCTGCCGAGCGGCGCCGATGTGGCGGCGGGACGGGCCGAGATCACCGGCGAGCAGCGGGAGCGGCTGTCGGACGCGCGCGAGCGGTGTCGCCGGCTGGCCGAGGAGATGCACACGCACACCTGGTGGGAGACGGTCGGCGACCGGCACGCGGCGAGGGAGGCGCTGCTGCACGCGGCGACGCACGACTCGGTGTCGTAGATGGACGGCGTCCGTGCGCGGAGGGACTGTGGATGGCATCTGGACTTAAAGTCCAGAGATTGGACGTGTAGTCTAGGGTTCTGATGTGGCACTGAACGCCGGAGCCACCGCATCACCGGACCGGGGAAGAACGGGGGACAGGCCATGGACGCCGACGAGGCACCCGCATACACGCCCACACCCACACCCGCACCCGCGCTCACCGCCGAGCGCGACGCGATCATCGCCGCCCTCGGACCCGTCGTCGACGGCCTCGTGGCGACCTTCGGGCCGATGTGCGAAGTGGTCCTGCATGACTACCGGCAGCCGGAGAAGTCCGTCGTCGCCCTCGCCGGCTCGGTCACCGGACGGGCCGTGGGTGGGGCGATGAGCGAGATCGGCCTGCGGATCGTCGCCCGTGGCGACGCGGCGGCCGACGACCTCAACTACGTCACCCGCACCCCGACCGGCCGACTGGTCAAGTCGTCCACGATGGTCCTGCGGGACTCCACGGGCGCGGTCTTCGGCGCGCTGTGCGTCAACGTGGACGTGACCGCCGTGGGAGAGGCCCACGCGCTGCTCGGCGCGCTGGCCGGCCTCGGCCGGGGCACCGCCGAGGCGCCGGTCACCACCTTCGGCAACGACGTCGACTCCGTCGTGGACGCCATCCTCGACACCCACCTCGCCGGACAGCACCGGTCCTGGACCGGATTGGACCGCGCCGGACGGCTCGAACTGTTCCGGGGCCTCGACGAGCACGGCGTGTTCGCGGTGC
Source organism: Streptomyces sp. NPDC001002 (assembly GCF_053599215.1). Lineage (NCBI taxonomy): Bacteria > Bacillati > Actinomycetota > Actinomycetes > Kitasatosporales > Streptomycetaceae > Streptomyces > Streptomyces sp. NPDC001002. The sequence goes on from NZ_JBSFLV010000067.1 coordinate 47,105, forward strand.
GCCGGTCCGTCGAGCAGGTCGGCGCCCGCCTCGGCATCTCCCGCGCCTCCGCCTACAGCTACCTCTCCCAGGCCCGCGCCGCCGCGGCCCCGACGCCCGAATCCGATGGAGGACCCGCGTGACGACCACCACCCCGCCGATCACCCTCGACGCCGTCCGTGACGCCGCCGCGCAGATCAAGGGCATCGCCCACCGCACCCCCGTGCTCCGCTCCCGCACCCTGGACGCGCTGGTCGGCGCCGAGGTCCACATCAAGTGCGAGAACTTCCAGCGGATCGGCGCCTTCAAGTTCCGCGGCGCCTACAACGCGGCCTCCCGGCTCACTCCGGAGGAGCTGGCCCGCGGCATCGCCGCCTACTCCTCCGGCAACCATGCCCAGGCGGTCGCCCTGGCGGCCCGGGAGCTCGGCAGCACCGCCGTCATCGTGATGCCCGAGGACACCCCGCGCTCCAAGCGGGACGCCACCGCCGGATACGGCGCCGAGATCGTCACGTACGACCGCTACACCGAGGACCGGGTCGCCGTCGGCGAGGCCCTCGCCGCCGAGCGCGGGCTCGCCCTCATCCCGCCGTACGAGCATCCGCACGTGATGGCGGGGCAGGGCACCGCCGCGCTCGAACTCCTTGAGGAGGCGGGGGAGTTGGACGCGCTGGTCGTGCCGGTCGGCGGTGGTGGGCTGATCGCCGGGAGTGCCACGGCGGCGAAGGGCCTGTACGCGGGGATCCGCATGATCGGCGTCGAGCCCGAGGCCGGGGACGACACCAAGCGGTCCCTGGCGGCGGGCCGGCGCGTCAGCATCCCGGTGCCGCGCACCATCGCCGACGGCCAGGCCGCGGACATCCCCGGCGAGCTGACGTTCTCGGTGAACCAGCGGCTCGTCGACGAGATCGCCCTGGTGTCCGACGACGAGATCCGGGACGCGATGCGGTTCGCGTTCGAGCGGCTGAAGATCGTCGTGGAGCCGAGCGGGGCGACTCCGCTCGCCGCGCTGCTCAGCGGGCGCGTGGGTGCGCTGCCGCGCAGGGTCGGCGTGATCGTCTCCGGCGGCAACATCGCCGCGGACCGCTTCGCGGAGCTGTGCGGCCATTGATCGGCGAGGGGCTGCCGTCCCTCGAATGGCGCCATCCGTTTGACAGACCGACGATGGAGTGGTGGGCGGGTTCGAACGGAAGGGAGCCGTCATGATCGAGGTCAAGTCGGTGGACAAGCCCGACGAACGGCGTGATTTCCCGCGCGGCCACCTGGAAGCGGTCCATCTCACCGGGCTCGACTTCGCGGTGGGCACCTTCGAACCCGGCTGGCGCTGGTCCGAGTCCGTGGCGCCCATCGCCGGTACGGAGAGCTGCCAGGTCCATCACAACGGATACGTCGTCCAGGGGCGCATGGGCGTCCGCATGGACGGCGGTGGCGGTGAGAGCGAGGTCGGACCGGGCGATGTCTTCGTGATTCCGCCCGGACACGACGCGTGGGTGATCGGCGACGAACAGGTCATCGTGTACGACTTCGCGGGCGGGATGGCCCAGGAGTACGCGAAGGCGAAGGACTAGGCACCGCGTTCGGTCGAGAAGGCCGGAGAACAGGCGCCCTTGCTTGGCCCTCTCGCGGCCTTCTCACACCGTGATGACGATCTTCGCGCGTGCGTGCTCCACCTCCATGTGCCGCATCGCCTCCGGCACTTCACTCAGCGGGTACGTGCGCTCGACGACCGGCGAGAGTTGCCCGGAGTCGGCGAGCCTGCGCAGCTCCGCCAGGTTCGCCTTGCTCTGTTTCGCCGGGAGTTCGCGCAGCCGCTGCCGGACGAAGGGTGCGGTCAGCCGCCCCTTGATGAAGAGCGTCATCGGCCCGAACAGGCTGCCGCCCTCGTAGAAGCCCCCGCCGGACAGGACGAGCGTTCCGGTGGGCGTGAGGGCGCGCCGGAAGTCAGTCAGTGAGCGGTTGCCCACCAGGTCCAGGACGACGTCGTAGCGGCGCCCGGCCCGGGTGAAGTCCTCCTGCGTGTAGTCGACGACGTGGTCCGCGCCGAGCGAGCGCACCATGTCCACGTTCCGGGTGCTGCACACGCCGGTCACCTCGGCGCCGTACGACTTGGCGATCTGTACGGCGAACGTGCCCACACCGCCGGACGCGCCGTTCACCAGCACCGACTGACCCGCCACGACCTGCGCGATGTCCCGCAGGCCGATGAGTGCGGTGTTCGCCGCGAGCGGCACCGCGGCCGCCTGCTCGAAGGTGAACCCGGCCGGCTTCACGTCCACCGAATGGTCGGCCGCGCAGACGAACTCCGCGAACGCGCCGTCGGCCTCCCCGTACACCTCGTCCCCGGGCCGCAGCCCCTTGACCGCGCCGCCGACCGCCTCGACGCGCCCGGCGAAGTCCCGGCCCCTGATCCGCGCCTTCGGCCGCCCGCGACCCATGCTCAGCCGGGCGATCCTGGGATCGCCGCGCATGAAGTGCCAGTCGTACGCGTTGACCGAGGCCGCGAGCACCCGCACCAGCACCTCGCCCTCCCCGGGCACCGGCTGGTCGACCTCCTTGACCTCCAACGTGTCCGCCGAGCCGTACCGGTCCTGAACAACTGCCTTCATGGGATCCCCCTCCATCACTCCGGAGAGTAGGGAAAATCCGCGACCCCGGATATCCGGGACGAGCCCTACGTCTCCGGGATGACGCGCGCTCCCGCTTGCCCTTTGGAAACCGATCGGTTTACTGTGGTCGCGACATGGAAACCGATCGGTTTCCAGTCGGACCGTCTACCTAGTGTTCGCACAGTCGGGAGAACCCCCATGACCACCATCGAAGGTTCCGTCGCCCTGGTCACCGGCGGCAGCCGAGGCATCGGCAAGTCGCTGGTCGAGGCCCTCTACGAGCGAGGCGCCAAGAAGGTGTACGCCACCGCCCGGGACCCGCGCACCGTCACGCATCCGGACGCCGTGCCGCTGGCCCTCGAGGTGAGCGACCCCGACTCCGTGGCGGCCGCCGCCGCGCAGGCCCAGGATGTGACCCTGCTCATCAACAACGCGGGCGCGTCCGTGAACGCGAACTTCCTGGACTCGCCCATCGAGGACGTCCGCCGCGAGTTCGAGACCAACTTCTACGGACCGCTGCTGGTCACCCGCGCTTTCGTTCCCATCATCGAGCGCAACGGCGGCGGCCACATCCTGAACTTCCACTCCGTGCTGTCCTGGGTCGGCCTCCTCGGCTCCTACAGCGCCTCCAAGGCGGCCCTGTGGTCCCAGACCAACTCCCTGCGCCTGGACCTGAAGCCGCGCGGCATCGAGGTCACCGGTCTGCACGTCGGTTACGTGGACACGGACATGGCCGCCCACGTCGACGCGCCCAAGTCCACGCCCGAGAGCGTCGCCGCCCAGGCCCTCGACGGCATCGAGGCCGGCGCCTACGAAGTGCTCGCCGACGACCTCACCCGCCAGGTCAAGGTCGAGGACGTCGAGGGCCCGGTGGAGGTGGTCAACAAGTTCTGCGGCACCCTCTGGACGGCGACCTACGACCACTCGCCCCTCGACGTGGTCGCC
>NZ_JBSFLV010000068.1:0-50059 GCF_053599215.1 Streptomyces sp. NPDC001002
TCCCCGAACACCCTGCACGGCCTCGTCACGGACTTCTCCGAGCTGGCCTGGGAGCTGGTCGACGCCTTCTGGCCGGGCGCCCTCACGCTCGTCGCCAAGCACCAGCCGTCCCTCCAGTGGGACCTCGGGGACACCCGCGGCACGGTCGCCGTCCGCATGCCGCTGCACCCCGTCGCCATCGAACTCCTCACCGAGGTCGGCCCGATGGCCGTCTCCTCCGCCAACCTGACCGGCCACCCGGCGCCGGAGGACTGCGACGCCGCGCAGGAGATGCTCGGCGACTCCGTCTCCGTCTACCTCGACGGCGGCCCGACCCCGGGCAACGTGCCGTCCTCCATCGTCGACGTCACCGGCCCGGTGCCGGTGCTGCTGCGCGCGGGCGCGCTGTCGGCCGAGGAGCTGAGGAAGGTCGTACCCGACCTCGAGGTGGCGAATTGACGGCCCCTGAAGCGGGGCGTGGCATAGGCAACGGGGAACGCGCCACGGAGATCACGACGACGTTCGTCGGGCTCCCGCGCGACAGCTTCCGCATCCTCCACGTCAGCACCGGAAACGTATGCCGCTCGCCCATCACCGAGCGGCTGACCCGGCATTACGTGAAGCAGCGGCTCGGCATCCTGGGCGGCGGGCTGATCGTGGAGAGCGCGGGCACCTGGGGTCACGAGGGCGCGCCCATGGAGGCCAACGCGGAGGCGGTCCTGGCCGACTTCGGCGCGGACGCCTCCGGCTTCGTCGGCCGTGAGCTGCTCGACGAGCACGTCATCAGGGCCGACCTGGTGCTGACCGCGACCCGCGACCACCGCCAGCAGGTCATCTCCATGGGCCACTCCGCGGGCCTGCGCACCTTCACGCTGAAGGAGTTCACCCGGCTGGTCCGGGCGATAGACACCGCGACCCTGCCGCCCCTGGAGGACGGCGTGGTCGTGCGCGCGCGTGCCCTGGTGCGCGCGGCCGCCGCCCTGCGCGGCTGGCTCCTGGCCCCGACCGCCGAGGCGGACGAGGTCTACGACCCCTACGGCGCCCCGCTGACGTTCTTCCGCTCCATCGGGGACGAGATACACCAGGCCGTGGACCCGGTCGTCACGGCGCTCACCGGCGTCTCCGCGCGCACGTAACGGTCGCGCACCCCGTCGGCCCCGGGCCTACATTGGACGTACGTCATCCTCGACGCCCCCGGAGCCCACCATGGCGGTCATCCACACCCTTGAGGCCACGGACGTCCTGCGTCGCCAGGACCCGGAACTCGCCGAGATCCTGCTCGGAGAGCTGGCACGGCAGTCGACGACGCTCCAGCTCATCGCCGCCGAGAACTTCACCTCGCCCGCGGTGCTCGCCGCGCTCGGCTCACCGCTGGCCAACAAGTACGCCGAGGGCTACCCGGGCGCCCGCCACCACGGCGGCTGCGAGATCGTCGACGTCGCCGAACGCGTCGCCGTCGACCGCGCGAAAGCCCTGTTCGGCGCCGAGCACGCCAACGTCCAGTCCCACTCGGGCTCCTCGGCCGTGCTCGCCGCGTACGCCGCCCTGCTGCGCCCCGGCGACACCGTCCTCGCCCTCGGCCTGCCCTACGGCGGCCACCTCACCCACGGCTCGCCCGCCAACTTCTCCGGCCGCTGGTTCGACTTCGTCGGCTACGGCGTGGACGCGGAGACCGGCCTCATCGACTACGACCAGGTCCGCGCCCTGGCCCGTACCCACCGCCCCAAGGCGATCGTGTGCGGCTCGATCGCCTACCCGCGGCACGTCGACTACGCCCTCTTCCGCGAGGTCGCCGACGAGGTGGGCGCCTATCTCATCGCCGACGCGGCCCACCCCATCGGGCTCGTCGCCGGGGGAGCGGCGCCCAATCCGGTGCCGTACGCCGATGTCGTCTGTGCCACCACCCACAAGGTGCTGCGCGGGCCGCGCGGCGGGATGCTGCTGTGCGGCGCGGAGCTCGCGGGGCGGGTGGACCGGGCCGTGTTCCCCTTCACGCAGGGCGGGGCGCAGATGCACACCATCGCCGCGAAGGCGGTCGCGTTCGGGGAGGCGGCAACACCGGCGTTCACCGCGTACGCCCATCAGGTGGTCGCCAATGCGAGGGTACTGGCGGCCGGTCTCGCGGCGGAGGGGCTCGTCGTCACGACCGGCGGGACGGACACCCACCTGATCACCGCAGACCCCGCGCCCCTCGGCATCGAGGGCCGGGCCGCACGCGGCCGGCTCGCCGCGGCCGGTCTGGTCCTGGACTGCTGCGCGCTGCCGCACGGGGACGGCCGTGGACTGCGCCTTGGCACGGCGGCCCTGACCACGCAGGGCATGGGGGAGGAGGAGATGGCGTACGTGGCGGCGCTGGCGGCGCGCGTGCTGCGCGGGGAGACCGAGAGCCAGAAGGCGCGTGACGAGGTGCGTGAGCTGGCGGGTAGATTTCCTCCGTACAGCGGCTGAGCGGGGGTACACGCACCTGCGTACACCTGGGTGCAATCCGCGTGCACAGGCACGCGTGCAACCATCGTCGCTACCCGGAAGTCCCCACTCATATGCGTCCCTCGCTAGGGTGTGGGGCTGAGATGGCCAGCGAGACCTGTGGGGAAGCCTGTGCGTGAATACCTGCTGACGCTCTGCATCACGGCCGCGGTGACGTATCTGCTGACAGGGCCGGTGCGGAAGTTCGCGATCGTGGCCGGAGCGATGCCGCAGATCAGGGCCCGTGACGTGCACCGGGAACCCACTCCGCGGCTCGGCGGTATCGCGATGTTCTTCGGCCTGTGCGCCGGACTGCTGGTCGCGGACCATCTGACCAACCTCAGCGAGGTCTTCGACAACTCCAACGAGCCGCGCGCGCTGCTCTCCGGAGCGGCCGTGATCTGGCTGATCGGTGTCCTGGACGACAAGTTCGAGATCGACGCCCTGATCAAGCTGGGCGGCCAGATGATCGCCGCGGGCGTGATGGTCATGCAGGGTCTGACGATCCTGTGGCTGCCCATCCCGAAGGTCGGCACGGTCGCGCTGACCCAGTGGCAGGGCACCCTGCTGACGGTCGCGCTCGTCGTCATCACCATCAACGCCGTCAACTTCGTGGACGGCCTCGACGGCCTCGCCGCCGGCATGGTGTGCATCGCGGCCGCCGCGTTCTTCATGTACACGTACCGCATCTGGTACTCGTACGGCATCGAGGCCGCCGCCCCCGCGACGCTGTTCGCGACCATCCTCATGGGGATGTGCCTGGGCTTCCTGCCGCACAACATGCATCCCGCGCGCATCTTCATGGGGGACTCGGGCTCGATGCTGATCGGGCTGGTGCTCGCGGCGGGCGCGATCTCCGTGACAGGTCAGGTCGACCCGGACAACCTGTTCAGTTCCGAGCGCTCCACCGTGCACCAGATGGTGCCCGTCTACATCCCGCTGCTGATGCCGCTGACCATCATCGCGGTGCCCACCGCCGACCTGGTCCTGGCCATCGTGCGCCGGACCTGGAAGGGCCAGTCGCCGTTCGCCGCCGACCGCGGGCATCTGCACCACCGGCTCCTGGAGATCGGCCACTCGCACAGCCGGGCGGTGCTGATCATGTACTTCTGGTCGGCGCTGATCGCGTTCGGGGCGCTCGCCTACTCGGTCAACTCGGCTTCCATGTGGATCGTGTTGGGGATCGTGTTCCTCAGCGCCATCGGTCTCGCGCTGTTGCTGCTGCCGCGCTTCACCCCGCGCGCCCCGCGTTGGGCCGAGGCGTTCGTGCCGCCGCGCTACCGGCGCCGCCGGCGGTCCGCCGAGGGGGAGCACGGCGAGGAACTGGAGCCGGTGGCCGCCGCATTGGCGGAGGAGGCGGCCGAGGACTGTGCGGAATCTCGCACTCCGGTTGCCGTCGGCGTATCGGGAGTCAACGGGGCGACCGCACTCAGTGCCCGGCGTCGGCGCTGATCTCGACAAGGTAAGAATCTGACTAGAGCATTGCCAACTCGTGGGGGAGCAAAGCTTCCCAATACCAGACAAGTTGCCCGTGATTCCGCACAGACGCGCACTCTCACTCTCATGTGTGACAGCGAGCACACCTACTTGGTAAAGACCGCATCAAATAGTTTGTGATACGGTTCACGAGAACCCCGGACAGAGCCGAAGGACCGTAGTGCGACGGTCCATTGGCGTGAGACTCCTCATCGCCCCGGGGCTACGCTCGTCCATGACGACACCCCCAGCCCCCCTGCGAAAGCGGAGTTGCCGCCATGCCGTCCAATGACGTCCGGATCCTGGCCCAGGCCGCCGTGCCCACGGCTGCCGTCGGCGCGATCGCCGCCGTCGTCAGCGGCGTGGTCGCGGGTGGCAAGGGCGCGATCGGGGCGGCTGTCGCGACGCTGATCGTCATCCTCTTCATGGGAATCGGGCTCTACGTTCTGCAGCGCACTGCCAAATCGCTTCCGCACTTGTTCCAGATGATGGGTCTGATGCTCTACGCGGCACAGATTCTTCTGCTGTTCATGTTCCTCGCGATCTTCAAGAACACGACGTTGTTCAACCCCCGGGCCTTCGCGCTCACGCTCGTCGCGGGCACTCTCGCCTGGATCGGCGCGCAGACGCGAGCCCACATGAAGGCCAAGATCCTCTACGTCGAGCCCGAAAAGACGGGGCACTCGTCGTGAGAGGTAGGGCCGGGATAAAAGCGCACGCGGGACCCTGCTATCGTCCGGTGCCAACTGCGGCATCGCGGGCGCGGGCATCTGAGCTGACGCCTGCTCAATCGCGAGGCGAGATGCCCCCCAGCCGCCCCCACATCCGTCACACCAGTCCCGTGCCGAACCGCGGCCTCGCGCCGCGCCGACACAACGAGGTTGCCGTACCTATGCGCCACGATGAAGGAGCCCGCGGTGAGTGCTGATCCGACGCAGACGCTCGCTTTCGACACGAGCTGCCACCTGTTCGACGGGTGCGGCTTCCCGGCTCCGGGCCTGCACTCGTTCCTGTTCGAGCCGATCGCCGGCGACACCGACGGCCTGTACTTCAACAAGCCGATGCTGCTGGCCCTGCTCGGTTCGATCCTCGTGGTGGGCTTCTTCTGGGCCGCTTTCCGCAAGCCCCAGATCGTGCCGGGCAAGCTCCAGATGGTCGCCGAGGCCGGATACGACTTCGTCCGGACCGGCATCGTCTACCAGACGATCGGAAAGCGCGAGGGCGAGAAGTACGTACCGCTCGCCGTCTCGCTGTTCTTCTTCATCTGGATGATGAACCTCTGGTCGATCGTCCCGCTCGCGTCCTTCCCGGTGACGTCGATCATCGCCTACCCGATGGTGCTGGCGGCGATCGTCTACATCACCTGGGTCTCGCTCACCTTCAAGCGGCACGGCTTCGTCGGCTTCTTCAAGAACGTCACCGGGTACGACAAGTCGCTCGGCGCCGTCCTGCCGCTCTCCATGACCATCGAGTTCTTCTCGAACCTGCTGGTCCGTCCGTTCACGCACGCGGTGCGACTCTTCGCAAACATGTTCGCCGGTCACACCCTGCTGCTGCTCTTCACGATCGCCAGCTGGTACATGCTGAACGGCATCGGCATCGCCTACTCCGCTGTCTCGTTCGTGATGGTCATCGTGATGACCGCCTTCGAGCTCTTCATCCAAGCGGTTCAGGCGTACGTCTTCGTCCTCCTGACCTGCACCTTCATCCAGGGCGCGCTCGCCGAGAACCACTGAGCGACCCCCTGACCCAACCGACAGACCCACCGGTGGCCAACCCCCACCGGTCACTGAAAGAGAAGGAAGAACCGGCATGTCCGCTCTCCAGACCCTCGCTGCGGTCGACGGCAACCTCGGCTCCATCGGTTACGGCCTCGCCGCGATCGGCCCGGGCGTCGGCGTCGGCATCATCTTCGGCAACGGCACCCAGGCCCTCGCCCGCCAGCCCGAGGCGGCCGGCCTCATCCGCGCCAACCAGATCCTCGGCTTCGCGTTCTGTGAGGCGCTGGCCCTCATCGGCCTCGTCATGCCGTTCGTCTACTAAGACGAACGACGACGACAGCCCCATTCGACGAAAGGCACTGATGTGAACCACGCACTGGTTCAGCTGGCGGCCGAGGCGGAGAAGGAGAATCCCCTCGTTCCGCCGTGGCCGGAGCTCGTCATCGGCCTGATCGCCTTCGTCATCGTCTTCGGCTTCCTCGCCAAGAAGCTCCTCCCGACCATCAACAAGGTTCTGGAAGAGCGTCGCGAGGCCATCGAGGGCGGTATCGAGAAGGCCGAGGCCGCACAGACCGAGGCCCAGAGCGTCCTTGAGCAGTACAAGGCCCAGCTCGCCGAGGCCCGGCACGAGGCCGCGCGTCTGCGCCAGGAGGCGCAGGAGCAGGGCGCCACGCTCATCGCGGAGATGCGGGCCGAGGGCCAGCGTCAGCGCGAGGAGATCGTCGCCGCCGGTCACGCCCAGATCGAGGCCGACCGCAAGGCCGCCGCGTCCGCGCTGCGCCAGGACGTGGGCAAGCTCGCCACCGACCTGGCCGGCAAGCTCGTCGGTGAGTCCCTTGAGGACCACGCCCGGCAGAGCCGCGTGATCGACCGTTTCCTCGATGACCTTGAGGAGAAGGCCGAGGCGGCTCGATGAACGGAGCGAGCCGCGAGGCCCTGGCAGCCGCACGCGAGCGTCTCGACGCCCTGACGGACAGCACGTCCGTGGACGCCGGCTCGCTCGCCGCCGAGCTGGCCGCCGTCACCGCGCTGCTCGACCGCGAGGTGTCCCTGCGTCGGGTCCTCACCGACCCGGCGCAGGACGGTGCGGGCAAGGCACAGCTGGCCGAGCGCCTCTTCGGCGGTCAGGTCGGCGGGACCACCGTGGACCTGGTGTCCGGCATGGTCCGCTCGCGCTGGTCGCAGTCGCGGGACCTGGCGGACGCGCTGGAGGAGCTGGCCAACGTCGCCGACCTCACCGCGGCCCAGCAGGCCGGCGCGCTCGACAACGTGGAGGACGAGCTGTTCCGGTTCGGCCGGATCGTCTCCTCCAGCACCGAGCTGCGTGCCGCGCTGACCGGCCGCAAGGACGTCGGCACCGCCAAGACCGAGTTGCTGCACCGCCTGCTCGACGGCCGGGCCAACCCGACCACCGAGCGTCTGGTGACGCGTCTGGTCACCGCGCCCCGGGGACGTAGCCTGGAGGCGGGACTGGAGTCCCTGTCCAAGCTCGCCGCCGAGCGCCGGGACCGCATGGTGGCCGTGGTCACCTCGGCCGAGCCGCTGAGCGACTCGCAGAAGCAGCGCCTGGGCGCCGCCCTCGCGAAGCTCTACGGCCGCCCGATGCACCTGAACCTCGACGTCGACCCCGAGGTCGTCGGCGGGCTGCGGGTGCAGGTCGGTGACGAGGTCATCAACGGTTCGGTCGCGGACCGCATCGAGGACGCCGCCCGCCGCCTGGCGAGCTAGCAGCAACTTCAAAGCAGCAGAGCAGTACAGCAGCAGAGCAGTACAGCAGTAGCAGCACGACAGCAGTAGTGACAGAGCAGTACGTACCTACGGCCCGGTTGGGCCGTGCAGAGGATTCACCTCTTTCAGGGGGGAGTCCCCATCCCCCCAAAGTGAAACTTCGGGCCCAACAAGGAGAGCAGGGAACCCAGATGGCGGAGCTCACGATCCGGCCGGAGGAGATCCGGGACGCGCTGGAGAACTTCGTCCAGTCGTACAAGCCGGACGCGGCCTCGCGCGAGGAGGTCGGTACGGTCACCCTTGCCGGCGACGGCATCGCGAAGGTCGAGGGCCTCCCCTCGGCCATGGCCAACGAACTGCTGAAGTTCGAGGACGGCACCCTCGGTCTCGCGCTCAACCTCGAAGAGCGTGAGATCGGTACCGTCATCCTCGGCGAGTTCAGCGGTGTCGAGGAGGGCCAGCCGGTCACCCGCACCGGAGAGGTCCTGTCCGTCGCCGTCGGCGAGGGCTACCTCGGCCGTGTCGTCGACCCGCTCGGCAACCCGATCGACGGCCTCGGCGAGATCGAGACCACCGGCCGCCGCGCCCTGGAGCTGCAGGCGCCGGGCGTCATGGTCCGCAAGTCGGTGCACGAGCCGATGGAGACCGGCTACAAGGCCGTCGACGCGATGACCCCGATCGGCCGTGGCCAGCGTCAGCTGATCATCGGCGACCGTCAGACCGGCAAGACCGCCCTGGCCGTCGACACGATCATCAACCAGCGCGACAACTGGCGCTCGGGCGACGTGAACAAGCAGGTCCGCTGCATCTACGTCGCCATCGGTCAGAAGGGCTCCACCATCGCCTCCGTGCGTGGTGCGCTCGAAGAGGCCGGCGCCCTGGAGTACACGACCATCGTCGCCGCCCCGGCGTCCGACCCGGCCGGCTTCAAGTACCTGGCGCCGTACACCGGTTCGGCCATCGGCCAGCACTGGATGTACGACGGCAAGCACGTCCTCATCATCTTCGACGACCTCTCGAAGCAGGCCGACGCCTACCGCGCCGTGTCCCTGCTGCTGCGCCGTCCGCCGGGCCGTGAGGCCTACCCGGGTGACGTCTTCTACCTGCACTCCCGTCTGCTGGAGCGCTGCGCGAAGCTCTCCGACGACATGGGCAAGGGCTCGATGACCGGTCTGCCGATCGTCGAGACCAAGGCCAACGACGTCTCGGCGTTCATCCCGACCAACGTCATCTCCATCACCGACGGCCAGTGCTTCCTGGAGTCGGACCTCTTCAACGCCGGTCAGCGCCCCGCGCTGAACGTCGGTATCTCCGTCTCCCGAGTCGGTGGTTCCGCGCAGCACAAGGCGATGAAGCAGGTCTCCGGCCGACTGCGCCTCGACCTCGCCCAGTACCGCGAGCTGGAGGCGTTCGCCGCCTTCGGTTCCGACCTGGACGCCGCGTCGAAGGCCCAGCTGGAGCGCGGTCAGCGGCTGGTCGAGCTGCTCAAGCAGCCGCAGTACCAGCCGATGCCCACCGAGGACCAGGTCGTCTCCGTGTGGTCCGCGACCACCGGCAAGATGGACGACGTACCGGTCGACGACATCCGGCGCTTCGAGAAGGAGCTCCTGGAGTACCTGCACCGCAAGCAGCAGGGCCTCATGACCTCCATCAAGGAGGGCGGCAAGATGTCGGACGACACCCTCACCGCCGCAGCGGACGCGATCGCCGACTTCAAGAAGCAGTTCGAGACCTCGGACGGCAAGCTTCTCGGCGAGGACGCCCCGGCCGCGGCCAAGTGACGTAAGGAAGGGACCTGACTCATGGGAGCCCAGCTCCGGGTCTACAAGCGTCGCATCCGATCCGTCACCGCGACCAAGAAGATCACCAAGGCGATGGAGATGATCGCCGCCTCGCGCGTCGTCAAGGCGCAGCGCAAGGTGAGGGCCTCCACGCCGTACGCGACCGAGCTCACCCGCGCGGTCACGGCGGTCGGCACCGGTTCGAACACCAAGCACCCGCTGACCACCGAGGCCGAGTCGCCGACCCGTTCCGCGGTTCTGCTCCTCACGAGCGACCGCGGTCTGGCCGGCGCCTTCAACTCCAACGCCATCAAGGCGGCGGAGCAGCTGACCGCGCGTCTTGAGGCCGAGGGCAAGGAGGTCGACACGTACATCGTCGGCCGCCGCGGTCTGGCCCACTACAACTTCCGCGAGCGCAAGGTCGTGGAGTCGTGGTCGGGCTTCACCGACGAGCCCACGTACGCGGACGCGAAGAAGGTCGCGGGTCCGCTGATCGAGGCGATCGAGACGGAGACGGCGGAGGGCGGCGTGGACGAACTCCACATCGTCTACACCGAGTTCGTGTCGATGATGACGCAGACGGCGATCGACAGCCGACTGCTTCCGCTCAGCCTCGAAGAGGTGGCGGAGGAGGCGGCGCCCAAGGGCGAGATCCTTCCGCTGTACGACTTCGAGCCGTCGGCGGAGGACGTCCTGGACGCCCTGCTGCCGCGGTACGTGGAGAGCCGTATCTACAACGCGCTGCTCCAGTCGGCCGCTTCGAAGCACGCCGCCACGCGCCGTGCGATGAAGTCGGCCACCGACAACGCGGGAGACCTGATCACCACGCTCTCCCGACTTGCCAACGCGGCCCGCCAGGCCGAAATCACCCAGGAAATCAGCGAGATCGTCGGTGGCTCCGCAGCCCTGGCCGACGCGACCGCGGGGAGTGACAGGTAATGACGACGACAGTTGAGACGGCCGTTGCCACGGGCCGCGTCGCCCGGGTCATCGGCCCGGTCGTCGACGTGGAGTTCCCCGTCGACGCGATGCCGGAGATCTACAACGCTCTGCACGTAGAGGTGGCCGACCCGGCCCTCGACGGTGCGAAGAAGACGCTGACCCTGGAGGTCGCCCAGCACCTGGGTGACGGCCTGGTCCGCACCATCTCGATGCAGCCCACCGACGGTCTGGTCCGCCAGGCCGCCGTCACCGACACGGGCACGGGCATCACCGTCCCGGTCGGCGACTTCACCAAGGGCAAGGTGTTCAACACCCTCGGCGAGGTCCTGAACAGCGACGAGAAGTACGACGGCGAGCGCTGGTCCATCCACCGCAAGGCCCCGCGTTTCGACGAGCTCGAGTCGAAGACCGAGATGTTCGAGACCGGCGTCAAGGTCATCGACCTGCTCACCCCGTACGTCAAGGGTGGCAAGATCGGCCTGTTCGGCGGTGCCGGCGTCGGCAAGACGGTGCTCATCCAGGAGATGATCTACCGCGTCGCCAACAACCACGACGGTGTCTCCGTGTTCGCCGGTGTCGGCGAGCGCACCCGTGAGGGCAACGACCTCATCGAGGAGATGGCCGACTCGGGCGTCATCGACAAGACCGCCCTGGTCTTCGGTCAGATGGACGAGCCCCCGGGCACGCGTCTTCGTGTGGCGCTTGCCGGTCTGACCATGGCGGAGTACTTCCGCGATGTGCAGAAGCAGGACGTGCTGTTCTTCATCGACAACATCTTCCGCTTCACGCAGGCCGGTTCCGAGGTCTCGACCCTGCTCGGCCGTATGCCCTCCGCGGTGGGCTACCAGCCGAACCTGGCCGACGAGATGGGTCTCCTCCAGGAGCGCATCACCTCGACCCGTGGTCACTCGATCACCTCGATGCAGGCGATCTACGTCCCCGCGGACGACCTGACCGACCCGGCCCCGGCCACCACCTTCGCCCACCTCGACGCGACGACGGTTCTCTCCCGTCCGATCTCCGAGAAGGGCATCTACCCGGCCGTGGACCCGCTGGACTCCACGTCCCGCATCCTGGACCCCCGCTACATCGCGGCGGACCACTACAACACCGCCATGCGCGTCAAGACGGTGCTGCAGAAGTACAAGGACCTCCAGGACATCATCGCCATCCTCGGTATCGACGAGCTCGGCGAGGAGGACAAGCTCACCGTCCACCGCGCCCGTCGCGTGGAGCGCTTCCTGTCCCAGAACACCCACGTCGCCAAGCAGTTCACCGGCGTCGACGGGTCGGACGTCCCGCTGGAGGAGTCGATCACCGCGTTCAACGCGATCATCGACGGTGAGTACGACCACTTCCCGGAGCAGGCGTTCTTCCTCTGCGGTGGCATCGAGGACCTGAAGGCCAACGCCAAGGAGCTGGGCGTCTCCTGAGCCCTGAGCTCGACGTGAGTCGGATGACTCACAGGTGAGGGGGCGGGGCACGTCCCGCCCCCTCATTCACGCCCACTAGACTTGTAACCAACACCCGGCACAACCGCCGGGTGGTGACCCGAGGAGCCAACCTTGGCTGCTGAGCTGCACGTCGCGTTGGTCGCGGCCGACCGAGAGGTCTGGTCCGGCGAGGCCACCCTGGTCGTCGCGCGCACCACGTCCGGCGACATCGGCGTCATGCCCGGTCACCAGCCGCTGCTCGGTGTGCTGGAGTCGGGCCCGGTGACCATCCGTACGAGCGACGGGGGAACGGTCGTGGCAGCTGTCCACGGCGGTTTCATCTCGTTCGCGGACAACAAGCTGTCCCTGCTGGCCGAGATCGCCGAGCTGTCGGACGAGATCGACGTCCAGCGCGCGGAGCGGGAGCTGGAGCGCGCGAAGGCGGAGGGCGACGCCTCCGCGGAGCGCCGTGCGGACGTACGACTGCGTACGGCGGCCGGGAGCTGAGCTTGAGCCCAGCGCAGCTGCGATGACGTCACTCAGCCGCGATCGGCACCGGAGCAATCCGGAGCCGGTCGCGGCTGAGGCAGATCTGGATGTTTTTTCCGTTCCGTTATCTGTTTTCGGTACCTAGGAGACGAGGAGGTCGGTGTCGATGGTCCTCGCTCTGACTGTGTGCGGAATCGTCGTGGCCCTGGTGGTGCTGGGGTTGTTCGTCTTCGGCCTGCGCCGCAGACTCATCCAGCGCTCCGGCGGCACCTTCGACTGTTCCCTGCGCTGGGACGTCCCGGAGAAACCCGACACCAGTGGAAAAGGCTGGAGTTACGGCGTCGCCCGCTACAACGGCGACCGCATCGAGTGGTACCGCGTCTTCTCCTACGCCTACCGTCCGCGCCGGGTCCTGGAGCGCGCCGCGATCGAGGTGGCCGGCCGCCGACTGCCCGAGGGCGAGGAGGAGTTGGCGCTGCTGTCCGACGCCGTGGTCCTCACCTGTCTGCACCGGGGCACGCGGCTCGAACTCGCCATGAGCGATGACGCGCTGACCGGATTTCTCGCGTGGCTGGAGGCAGCCCCGCCCGGTCAGCGCGTCAACGTCGCTTAGCTGTTATCGGCAACTCGCTTACGCGAGGCCGTTGTTGATGGCGGTCACCAGCTCACCGTTGCTGGTGTCGCCGCTGAAGTCCCAGAAGAACGCGCCGCCCAGACCCTGGGTCTTGGCCCAGCTCATCTTTCCGGCGATCGTGCTCGGGGTGTCGTACGACCACCAGTTGTTGCCGCAGTAGGCGTACGCCGTGCCGGCGATCGTGCCGGTGGCCGGGCAGGACGTCTTGAGGACCTTGTAGTCCTCGATGCCCTGCTCGTAGGTACCCGGGGCGGGGCCGGTGGCCGAGCCGCCGGGTGCGGCCTGGGTCACGCCGGTCCAGCCTCTGCCGTAGAAGCCGATGCCGATGAGCAGCTTGCTCGCGGCGACGCCCTTCGACTTGAACTTGGCGATCGCGTCGGCCGTGGTGAACCCGGCCTGCGGGATGCCGGTGTAGGTGGTGAGCGGGGAGTGCGGGGCGGTCGGGCCGTCCGCGTCGAAGGCGCCGAAGAAGTCGTACGTCATCACGTTGTACCAGTCGACGTACTGGGCCGCGCCCGCGTAGTCGGCGGCGTCGATCTTGCCGCCGGAGGTGCCGTCCGCCGTGGTGGCGGCGGTGACCAGGTAGTTGGAGCCGAACTTGGTGCGCAGCGCGGACATCAGGTTCTTGTACGCGGCGGCACCGCTGGTGTCGCAGGTCAGGCCGCAGGCGTTCGGGTACTCCCAGTCGATGTCGATGCCGTCGAAGACATCGGCCCAGCGCGGGTCCTCGACCAGGCTGTAGCAGGAGTTGGCGAATGCGGTCGGGTTGGCCGCCGCCTGGGCGAAGCCGCCGGACCAGGTCCAACCGCCGAAGGACCACAGGATCTTGATGTTCGGGTACTTGGCCTTCAGCTGGCGCAGCTGGTTGAAGTTGCCCGCCAGCGGCTGGTCCCAGGTGTCGGCGACGCCGCTGACCGACTGGTCCGCGGTGAACGTCTTCTGGTAGTCGGCGTAGGCGTCACCGATCGCGCACTGCCCGTTCGTCACATTGCCGAACGCGTAGTTGATGTGCGTGATCTTCGAGGCCGAGCCCGAGGTCACCAGGTTCTTGACCTGGTAGTTGCGGGTGTAGGTGCCCCACTCGGTGAGATAGCCGAGCTTGACCTTGTTGCCGGTGGTCGGGGGAGTGGTGCCGCCCGTGGTGTGCACGGCGACCGCGCCGCTGACCGGGCCGGTCTGGTCGACGGTGTCCCGGGCCTGGATCGTGTACGAGTAGTCGGTGCCGGCGGTCAGGCCGGTGTTGGTGTACGACGTCGTCGTCACCGTGGCGACCTTGGCGCCGTCGCGCAGCACGTCGTAGTTCTTGATGCCCTTGTCGTCGGTGGCCGCCGACCAGGACAGGTTCACCGAGGTGTCGGTGATGTTCGAGGCGGTCGGGGTGCCGGGCGCGGAGGGCGCCGCGTCACCGGGGACCGTGGTGCCGTCGCAACTGTCGCCGTTCAGCTTGCAGTTGGAGGGCGAGCCGGAGCCGGCGCCGTTGAAGCCGAAGGAGACGGAGGCGCCCGCGGCGATGGTGCCGTTGTAGGACTTGTTCTTCGCGGTCCAGTGGGTGCCGGAGGACGTGACGTCGGCGTCCCAGGCGGAGGTGACGGACGTACCGGAGGGGAAGTCCCACTCGACCGTCCATGAACTGATCGCGCTGGTACCGGTGTTCTTGACGGTCCACTGACCGCCGAAGCCGGTGCCCCAGTCGCTGGTCTTGGTGAAGGTGGCGGTCGCCGTGGCGGCCTGGGCGGGGCTCGCGAGGCCGATGAGACCGGCCAACGGGAGCAGCAGGGACGCGAACCCTGCGGCGGCTCTGTGTCTGAAGCGCATGGTGCGCCTCCTCTTTTCAAAGAGCTCAAAGAGCGGGGGTGGGGGTGCGACTGAGCCTTCGCACCCACGGTGCCGCGAGAATAGAAAGGTCTGGACCACAGGTCAAGAGGTCTGGACCACTACTCGTATACGGGATCAGATCCCCAACTCCTGCGCCAGTACGGCCGCTTGCACCCGGCTGCGCAGCTCCAGCTTGCCCAGCAATCGGCTGACGTGCGTCTTCACCGTCGCCTCCGCCATGTCCAGCCGGGACGCGATCTCCGCGTTGGACATTCCCTCGCCGAGGCACGACAACACCTCCCGCTCCCGTCGGGTCAGGGCGTCGAGGACGGACAGGTCGGCTTTCGGCCGCGGTGCCGGTACCGCGGCGAACTCGGCGATGAGCCGCCGGGTCACGGCCGGGGCGATCAGGCCCTCGCCGCGCGCGACCGTACGCACCGCCTCCAACAGGTCCTTGGCGTCGGTGTTCTTCAGAAGGAAACCTGCGGCGCCCGCGCGCAGCGCCCCGAAGACGTACTCGTCGAGGTCGAACGTGGTCAGCACGAGGACGTCGGCCAGCCCCTCCGCGACCACCTGCCGGGTCGCCGACACCCCGTCCAGGCGCGGCATCTGAATGTCCATCAGCACCAGGTCCGGCCGCAACTCCCGCGCCAGGGCCACCGCTTGCTCCCCGTCCGCCGCCTGGCCGACCACCTTGATGTCGGGGGCGCTGCGCAGGATGAGGACCAGCCCGGCGCGCACGGCGGACTGGTCCTCGGCGACCAGGACACGGATCATTCGGGCGCTCCTTCGCTGAGGGGGAGGGCGGCCCGTACCGACCAGATCTTGCCGCCCGCCGCGTCGTTCTCGGGCCCCGCCTCGAAGGTGCCCTTCAACAGCGCGGTCCGCTCCCGCATACCCACCAGACCGGCACCGGAACCGGGCGCGCGGGGCCCGTCACGATGACCGAACGGGCTGGTCACGGCGATGGTCAAGGCCCCGTCCGACTCTTTCAGGACGACCGTGACGACCCCCGGTCCCGCGTGCTTGAGCGCGTTGGTCAGCGATTCCTGGACGATCCGGTACGCCGCCAACTCGACCGGCGCGGGCAGCCGTTCGGCGTGCGCGGCCTCCAGGGTGACGTCGAGGCCGTTGGACCGGGCACCGGCAACCAGGGCGCCGAGCCCTTCGAGGGTGGGTGCGGCGGTGGGCTCCTTGTCGCCGCTGTCGTCGCGGAGGATCCCGATCAGCCGGCGCATCTCCGCGAGCCCCTCGACACTGTTCTCCCGGATCACCCCGAGCGCCTCCTGCGAGGTCTTGGGGTCGTCGAGCGAGAGCGCGGCCGTGGAGTGGATGGCGATCGCCGACAGGTGGTTGGCGACCATGTCGTGCAACTCCCGTGCCATCCGGGCGCGTTCGGCGGTCACCGCCTGGACGCGGTCCATCTCGGCGAGCAGCGCGGTCTGTTCGGCGCGCAGCCGGGCGCTGTCGGCGGCGTCACGGTGGTTGCGGACGATCCAGCCGGTGGCCGCGGGCGTGAACGCCACCAGCCCGACGGCCACCCCGATCAGCAGGGCCTCGGGCTTGCGCAGGGTCGCGAGGGGCAGCACGGTGGCGACCACCGTCATCAGCCCGCTGATCCACAGCACCCGGCGGGCGACGGCGGGCGGGGTGTACAGCACGCCCGCGTAGACGAGGTCCGTGAACATCACGAGGGTGGCCAGATTGCCCTGCGTGATGGTGTCGACGGTCAGCGCGGCCACGCCGATCAGCAGGCCCGTACGCGGTCGGGTCCGGCGCAGCAGCTCGCAGCCGGCCATCACGAACAGCGGCACCAGGATCGGCCAGTGGCCGTGCCAGCGGACGATCGGGTCGTCCTGCGGCCGGATGCCGACGCTCACCGCCCAGACGATCAGCCCGCCGAGCAGGCCCCCGACGGCGATGCGTACGTCGTCGCGGTGCGGGCGGGGGAGTGTCACGGCCATGACTCCATCCAACACGGCACCCGCCCCGCCCGCCTGCTCCCCGGGAACGGTCCTCGACTGCATCGTTCGATGTACCGCGACTTCCTCACCGCCGACGACGAATCGCCGCCCGCGCGCCGCGAGCCTGGAGAGGTGACCACAACCCCGCCATTGACCACCACCGCACCACCGCAGTGAGGAGCACACCGTGATCGTCGCCCTGATCATCGCCTGCGAGGTCGGGTTCTGGGTGCTGCTGGCCGCCGGGCTGGCCGTCCGCTACCTGCTCAAGATGCGCCGCACGAGCGTGGCGCTGCTGCTGTGCGAGCCGGTCCTCGAACTGGTCCTGTTCGTCGTGACGGCCGTGGACCTCAAGAACGGCGCAGAACCGAGCTGGGAACACGGCCTCGCCGCCCTCTACATCGGCTTCACCGTCGCCTACGGCCACTACACGATCCGCTGGCTGGACGGCCACGCCGCCCACCGCCTGGCCGGCGCCCCGCGCCCGCCGAAGCCGCCCCGCTACGGAGCGCCCCGGGCCCTGCACGAGGGCCGGCTCTGGCTGCGCACGGTCCTGATGGCCGCCGTCGCCTGCGCCCTGCTCCAGGCCGCGATCTGGTACGTCGGCGAGGGCGACACCTCGTCCCTGCGCAGCTTCCAGTGGGTGGCGCTCAGGGCCGTCGGCATCCACGGCCTGATCGCGCTGACGTACGTGATCTGGCCGAAGAAGCGCCCGGAGACGGAGCCGGAGGCGGGGGTGGAGTCGGGGTCAGCGCTCTCCGCCGGGGACCCACAGCACGTCTCCGACACTCGCGTTCGCCGTGCGCGCAAGGATGAAGAGCAGGTCCGATAGCCGGTTGAGGTAGGTCGCGGTGAGGGGGTTCATGACCTCGCCGTGGACCTCCATCGCGGTCCACGTCGACCGCTCGGCCCGGCGGACGACCGTGCAGGCCTGGTGGAGCAGGGCCGCGCCCGGGGTGCCGCCGGGGAGGATGAAGGAGCGCAGCTTCTCCAGCTCCTCGTTGAAGCGGTCACAGTCGGCCTCCAGCTTGTCGACGTAGAACTGCTCGACCCGCAGCGGCGGGAACTCCGGGTTCTCCACCACCGGCGTCGCCAGGTCCGCGCCCACGTCGAAGAGGTCGTTCTGGACGCGGACGAGGACCTTGACGATCTCCTCGTCCAGGCCGCCCAGCGCGATCGCCGTGCCGATCACCGCGTTCGCCTCGTTGGCGTCGGCGTACGCGGAGATCCGCAGATCGGTCTTGGCGACCCGGCTCATGTCGCCGAGGGCGGTGGTGCCCTGGTCGCCGGTCCTGGTGTAGATGCGCGTCAGATTGACCATGGGGCCAGCGTAGTTACGCCCCGGCGGTCCGGAACACGCGTGTGCCCACCGTCACGGTCAGTGTCGCGAGGGCGACGGCCACCAGGACCCCGTAGAGCATGGGGGCGCTCGTGTACGAGCCGACGTACGCGTCCCGCACCGCGTCCACCAGATAGCGCAGCGGCATGACGTGCGAGAGCAGGTCCAGCCAGCCCGGGGCCAGGGACATCGGGAGCATCAGGCCGGACAGCAGCATCGACGGCATGGTCACGGCGTTGACCAGCGGCCCGAACTCCTGCGGGGTGGAGAACCGCATCGCCACGGCGTACGACAGCGAGCCCAGCGAGACGGTGAGCAGGCCGACGAAGGCGAACCCGATCAGGACGCCGGCCAGCGGTGCGCGCAGCCCCATCACCACGGCCGCCAGCACCAGCAGCACCGCCTGGGCGACGAGGACCGTGGCGTCCCGCAGCACCCGGCCGAGCAGCAGCGCGAGCCGGCTGACCGGGGTCACCCGCATCCGCTCGACCACGCCCTGCCCCTTCTCGACGATGACCGAGAAGCCGGCGAACGCGGCCCCGAACAGCCCGAGTTGAAGCAGCAGCCCGGGCACGAGCACCTGCCAGGAGCTGCCTTGACCGCCGAGCGGCAACTCAGTGAGCAGCGGACCGAAGAACAGCAGGTACAGCAACGGCATCAACAACCCGAAGAGCAACGCGAATCGGGAGCGCAGCGACTGGCGCAGATAGCGCCCGTAGATCAGCGCGGTGTCGTGGACGAACATCTGACTCCTCATGCGGTGGTTCCGGGGGCGGCTATACGGCTACGGGGGCCGCGTCGGCCGGGGCGGGGCCGCGGCCGGTGATGGCGAGGAAGGTGTCCTGGAGGGTCGCGTCGATCGAGCCGCCGTAGCGCAGTTTCAGCGCGCTCGGCGTGCCCTCGGCCACGACGACGCCCTTGTCGACGATGACCAGCCGGTCCGCGAGGGCGTCGGCCTCGTCGAGGTAGTGGGTCGTCAGGAAGACGGTCGTGCCGTGCTCGTCGCGCAGTCCGCGGATCAGGTCCCACAGGTCGGCGCGGCTGCCGGGGTCGAGGCCGGTCGTGGGCTCGTCGAGGAACAGGACCTTCGGGCGGTGGGCGAGCGCCAGCGCGATGTCCAGGCGCCGCCGCTGACCGCCGGAGAGCGTGCCGCACCTGCGGTCGAGCAGGCCGGTGAGGTCAAGGGCGTCGGCCAACTCCCTTGCCCGCTCGGCTGCTTGATCTTTCGCCAGCCGGTACAGGCGCCCCTGCGTGACGAGTTCCTCGCGTACGGAGATCTGCGGGTCGACGCCGCCGGACTGGGCCACGTATCCGCAGACCCGGCGCACGCCGGTCGGGTCGGTGGCGAGGTCGTGGCCGGCGATGGTGGCCGCGCCGCCGGTGGGTTCGAGGAGGGTCGTGAGCATGCGGAGGGTGGTCGTCTTCCCGGCGCCGTTCGGGCCCAGGAGGCCGAGGATCTCGCCCTCCCGGACGGTGAGGTCGATACCGCGCACGGCCGCCACCGGGCCGAGCCTGCTCTGGAAGGTACGGGCCAGTGAGGCCGTACTGATGATGGGCATGGCACCAGAAAAACAGAGTCTCTTAAAGTTTGCAATGACCCCAAAGTTTCAGAGGGCCCATCGAAGTTAGGATGTGGACCATGGCGGAAGGGCTCAGGGAGCGGAAGAAGCGCGAGACGCGACAGCGCATCTCGGACATTGCCACCGGGCTGTTCGTGGAGCGCGGGTTCATGGACGTGACCATCGCGGAGATCGCGGAGGCGGCCGACGTCTCGGTCAACACCGTCTACAACTACTTCCCCGCCAAGGAGGACCTCTTCCTGGACCGCTCCGCCCAGGCCGTGGGGCAGCCCTCCCGCTGGGTGCGCGGCCGGGACGCGGGGGAGTCGGCGGCCCGGGCCGTCCTGCGGGAACTGCGCGCCGAGGTCGAGGTGGTCTCGCCGCGGGTCGGTCTCATGGCGGGCTACGGCCGCTTCATGCGCGTCATCCACGAGGCCCCGCCCCTGCGTTCGCGGCTGTGGACGCTCCAGCAGGAGATCCTCGACCACCTCGAAGCGACCCTGCGCGAGGAGGTCGGCGCGGCCGCGGACGACCCCCTGCCCGGTCTGATCGCCGGTCAGATCTGCTGGGTCCAGCAGATGGTCATGGTGAGCGTCGGCCGCGCGATGCTCACCGGGCGCAATCCGGACGTAGTGTCACGAGAGGTGCTCGTCCTTCTCGACGAGATCGAGGAGCTGTTGGGCGAGAAGGTGCTCAACTACGCCGTCCGTGGCGCCCCGTGACCCGTGCCGGTGTGATGTCCGTCAGATGAGACGTGACGCGCGTTACTTACCGGTCACACAGCGCTTCGCGAGCGCTAAGGTCCGCCGAAGAGGCAACTAAACAGCGTGTAAGGCGTTCAAAAGGGGAGTCGCACAGTGGCACGGAAGCTGGCCGTCATCGGCGCCGGTCTGATGGGTTCCGGTATCGCCCAGGTCGCCGCGCAGGCAGGCTGGGAGGTGGTCCTCCGGGACGTCACCGACGAGGCGCTGAAGCGTGGCACCGACGGCATCAAGGCCTCGTACGACAAGTTCGTGAGCAAGGGGAAGCTGGAGGCGCACGACGCCGACGCGGCCCTCGGCCGGATCACCGCGACCACCGATCTGGACGCCGCCGCGGACGCCGACCTCGTCGTCGAGGCCGTCTTCGAGAAGCTGGAGGTCAAGCACGAGATCTTCCGCGCGCTCGACAAGATCGTGCGCCCGGATGCCGTGCTGGCGTCCAACACCTCCGCGATCCCGATCACCAAGATCGCGGCGGCCACCGAGCACCCCGAGCGGGTCGTCGGCGTGCACTTCTTCTCGCCGGTGCCGATGATGCAGCTCGTCGAGCTGGTCCGCGGCTACAAGACGAGCGACGAAACCCTCGCCGCCGCGCGGGAGTTCGCCGAGTCCGTCGGCAAGACCTGCATCGTCGTCAACCGCGATGTAGCCGGCTTCGTGACGACCCGTCTCATCTCGGCGCTCGTCGTCGAGGCGACCAAGCTCTACGAGTCGGGTGTGGCGAGCGCCGAGGACATCGACCTCGCCTGCAAGCTGGGCTTCGGGCACGCCATGGGTCCGCTGGCCACGGCCGACCTGACCGGCGTCGACATCCTGCTGCACGCCACCGGCAACATCTACACCGAGACGCAGGACGAGAAGTTCGCGCCGCCGGAGCTGATGCGCCGGATGGTTGACGCCGGTGACATCGGACGCAAGAGCGGGCAGGGCTTCTACACGTACTGAAACACCAGTACGTACAGCCACTGAAACCGCACAGCCCCCGGAGGCATCACCCTCCGGGGTGAATTCGGTATCGGTTCGCTTACAGACGGCAACCTGTTCGCCGCTGAAGCAGTCAGACGTTGCACAGCCACCGTCACGGAGTACGAGGACAGACCACCGCACTCACGGGGAGCGCATATGCACATCAGGGGCGACCACGCCGAGCTGGTCGTCGGGGGCCGCCTCGACGTCCGCAGCGCGGCGGACGCCCGTACGGTCCTGCACTCGGCCGTCGACGACGGAGTCGGCGATCTGGTGCTGGACCTGTCCGAACTGGACTCCTGGGACGCCACCGGACTCGGCGTGATCATGGGCGTCCACCGGCGGGCCGGCCGCTGCGGCCGGCGCCTGGTGCTGCGCGACGTACCGCCGCAGATGCAGCGCCTGCTGGTGGCCACCCGGCTGCACCGGATCCTGGCGATCGAGGGCGGCATCGGCGTGGAGTCACTGCCCCGCGTGTGACGCCCGGCGCGGGGGGACGGGCGGGGCGCGAAACACCGGGCGCGCGCAATCCTCACGAGACTGTGACGTCTCGGGCGGCGCGGTACCCCGGGCTGTCGGACATACTGTGCGAAGGTTTAGGGTTCGCCTGCCCGCCACCTTGATCCCTCGTGTGGGCACCGGACCAGAAGCGACAGCGTGGTGTGCGGCAAGGCCGGGAGGGGCTTGAAGAGCACACGAGCGCTTTTGGGGGGCTTGAAACCTATGGACCCGAACGACCGGGGACCCGAGGAGTACGGCCATGACGCCGACGGCAGCCCGCCGCGTCAGCGCCCGCCCAGGGAACCCCTCACCACCGACTTCGGACAGCACGCACCCGCGCTCGCGCGCACGGTGCAGCTCGTCACCGGCGACTACCTGCTCACCGTCAATCCCGTGGACGGCAGCGAGATAGAGGCCTGCCCGCCCAGCGAACGGCCCGGACGACCCGCGAAGCTCACGGCCGACGAGCGCGTCGAGACGGACCGCGCCGCCCGGCCGCCCGTCCCACCGGGTCCGGCCCAGCCGACCCTGCCCCTGCTGGAGCGCCAGGACGACCGCGAGCGCCTGGTACGGCTGCTCGCGCGCGGTCGCTCGGTCCTGCTGACCGGCCCCGCGGGCTCGGGCCGCACCAGCCTGCTCGACCTGGTCGCCGAGGACTGCGAGGACCTCGCCCCCGACGGCGTCGTCCGCCTCGACGGCTTCCACCGCACCGCCGACGACCTGCTCCACGACCTCTTCTACGCCGTCTACGACGCACCCCTGTACCGGCCGGCCCCCGACGAGCTGCGCGCGCTGGTCCGGGAGATCGGCGCGGTCGTCGTCCTGGACGACCTGGAGTTCGGCGGCGCCGCGCTCGACGAACTCCTGGACGCGACACCCGAGTGCGCCTTCCTGATCGCCGCGACGCCCGACGTACCGGCGCCCTCCGTCGACGCGGCCGTCGAGGAGGTCTTCCTGTCCGGCCTCGACCGCGCGGGCGGCGTGGAGATCCTGGAGCGCGCCGTCGGCCGGGTCCTCACCGAGGAGGAGGCCAACTGGGCGGGCGACCTCTGGTTCGAGTCCGAGGGCCTGCCGCTGCGCTTCGTCCAGGCCGGCGCCCTGCTGCGCCAGCGCGACCAGATCCGCAACGGCACCGGCGCGGTCGACGAGTTCGGCGTCTTCGCGGACGCCCTCCCGGTGGACGCGCCCTTCGAGACCGAGCCCGGCGACGAGGTGCCCCTGCCGTCCCTCGGCGAGGCCGCCGCGCCCGCCCCGCTGCTCGCCGCCCGGCTGAGCGCCTCGGCCCGCGCCACCCTGCGGTTCGCCGTCGCGCTCGGCGGCGAGGTGCCGCACCAGGCCCATCTGCCCGCGCTGGTCGGCGACACCCACGCGGACGCGGCCCTCGGCGAACTCGCGGGCTGCGGCCTCGTCTCCCCGGTCGGCACCCGCTACCGGCTCGCCGCCGGCGTACCGGCCCAGCTGGTGGCCGCCGGATACGGCGACGACGCCCAGGTCCAGGCCCTGGCCGCCGCCCAGCACTACGCCTGGTGGGCCGGCCACCCCTCGGTCACCCCGGAGCGGGTGTGCGCCGAGGCCGACGCCCTGCTCACCGCCCTCGACCTCCTGGTGCCGGGCACCACGGCACCCGCCGAGGACGAGGAGAGCGTCACCGTCCAGCTGGCCCGCACGGCGGCGCCCGCGTTCGCCGCGGGGCTGCACTGGAGCGCCTGGGAGCGGGCCCTGCGGGCCGGTGCCGAGGCCGCGGACCTGTCCGGCGAGGTGTCGGAACAGGCCTATTTCCACCACGAGTTGGGCATTCTCGCGCTCTGCGGCGGAGACTTCGAGCAGGCCCGCGCCGAACTGGAGGCCGCGGTCGGACTGCGCGGCGCGGTCGCCGACAAGCGCGGCAGCGTCGCCGGGCGCCGTGCCCTGGCCCTGGTCGCCGACCGCACCGGCACCACGCCGGGCTTCGGTTCGACCGCGGGCGAGGAGGTGCCGGACGCGCGCTACGAGGAGTCGCAGTCGCCGCCCGGCGGTGTCCCCGCGGTCGTCCTCGCGCTGCCTCCGGGCGGCGACGGCACGACCCTGGTCACCCACCGCACCGGGGCCCCGGGACCCTCCAGGGCCCGCCGTGGCGGTCTGCGGGGCCTGGCCCGGCGCAACCTCGTGGCGGCCGGCGCGGGCGCCCTGCTCGCGGCCGTGCTCGGCACGGTGGTGACGCTCGGCGCCACGTCCAACAACGACGCCGACAACCCGTCGAACCAGGTCGGCCCCAACCCGTCAGCGAGCCAGGGCCTGGAGGACGGCAGCCTGGGCGCCGACCTGCCGGCCAACGACGACGGCAAGGGCGACACCGGTACGGCGACCAGCCGGCCGACCGACCCGGGCCCCGACGGCACGTTCGGCACGTCCGACGACCCGACGCCGCCGTCGGACACGTCGAAGCCGTCGGACAACCCGAGCGGCACGCAGGGCGGGGGCGGTTCCTCGCACTCGCCGTCGCACTCGTCCTCGTCGAAGCCGCCGTCGAGCAGTCCGCCGGCCTCCGATCCGGAGTCTTCGCCGCCAGCGTCGCCGAGTGACACCTCGTCGCCGAGTCCGACGGAGACCACGCCGCCCACGGAAACGACTCCGCCGACCGAGCCGGGCACCACCGACACGGCCAGTGGCCCCGCCTCCTCAAGTGCCCCTGCGGAGACCACCAGTTCGGCGTCCGCGCCGGAGACCACCACCGCGAGCAGCTCGGGTGACGTGATCTGAGGTACCGCTACACGTGAGGGCCGGGTCCGTTGTCCACGGACCCGGCCCTCACTGTCGTAGAAGTCGCTGCGCCGCGGCCGGAAAAGCGTCGGAGGGCGTCGCAACAGGCGTCAGAACAGGCGGAGTTTGTCGTCCTCGATGCCGCGCAGGGCGTTGTAGTCCAGGACCGTGCAGCCGATGCCGCGGTCGGTGGCGAGGACGCGGGCCTGGGGCTTGATCTCCTGGGCCGCGAAGATGCCGCGGACCGGGGCGAGATGGGGATCGCGGTTCAACAGCTCCAGATAGCGGGTGAGTTGCTCCACGCCGTCGATCTCGCCGCGCCGCTTGATCTCGATCGCGACGGTCTGCCCTTCGGCGTCCCGGCACAGGATGTCGACCGGGCCGATGGCCGTCATGTACTCGCGGCGGATGAGCGTGTAGCCCTCGCCGAGGGTGTCGATGCGGTCGGCGAGCAGTTCCTGGAGGTGTGCTTCCACGCCGTCCTTGATCAGGCCCGGGTCCACGCCGAGTTCGTGCGAGGAATCGTGGAGGATCTCCTCCATCGTGATGATCAGCTTCTCGCCGGCCTTGTTGACGACGGTCCAGACGCCTTCCTCGTCGCCCGTGCCCTCCTTGAGCGTGCAGGGCGGCGACATCCAGTTCAGGGGCTTGTAGGCGCGGTCGTCCGCGTGGATGGAGACGCTGCCGTCCGCCTTCACCAGGATCAGGCGGGGTGCCGCGGGGAGGTGGGCGGTGAGCCGGCCCGCGTAGTCGACGGAGCAACGGGCAATGACGAGACGCATGGTCGGCAACGCTACTCGACGGGCAGTGGTCCACGCGATTCGCCCTCCCGTCTCCCACCACCGCCCTCAACCGAGGCCCTGCGGGCCGCCCCTTTGATCCCGGAAGACCCCCAGACAACCCTTGTTCATTTATGGCTGATTGTGGGTCTAACGAGGTCTCCGCATGTACGCATTCGCCTGGTGTCGTCACGGTCGGTTGCTTACCGTAGTAAACGGGAGGTCGCGAAACGTGTACGCAGCGTGTTCGATATCGCGAACTCCCTTACCTGTCCGGGAACCCCTGTGGACTACAGGGGTCTGAGAGGAGAACCCATGTCGCTCGACGTCTCACCGGCCCTACTCGAACAGGCCGAGCGAGGCGAGGTCGACGAAGCGGAATTCGTCGACTGCGTCCGGACCTCCCTGCCCTACGCATGGGAGATGATCAGCTCCCTGGTGGCCCAGCTGAAGGTGGACGGCGGTAACTTCGCCGACAACCAGACGCCGCCGCCGGACGAGCAGGCACGCGGTCAGTTGCTGCGTGCGCTCGCGAGTGACGCGATACGCGGCGCGCTGCAACGGCACTTCGGTGTGCGGCTGGCCTTCCAGAACTGCCACCGGGTGGCGGTGTTCCCGCTGGACGCCTCGGTCGACGAGACGCTGGCCCGCTTCACCTCGGTGCGCAGTCAGTTGCTCAACCAGTCCCCGGAGTTCAGGGACTGCTGAGCGGCACCGCCGACTTGCCGCTCCGTACGCGGGAGGTGCATTTCAGTACGGAGCGGCAAGTTCCACGCCGGGCGGGGCAGTTGGGATCCGTCCACGGTCAGTCGAGCTGCGGGAGCACTTCGGTGCCGAGCCGCCGCACGTTCTCCTCGGTGGCCGCCAGATCGCCCGAGCCCTCGACGAGCAGTGCGAAGCGGGTGATGCCGGTCCGCTCGCTGGTCGCCGCGAGCCGGTCGGCGCACAGCCGGGGCGTGCCCACCGGATGCAGCCCGCAGAGCAACTCCGTGTAGGCCAGCGGGTCGCGCATCTGCCGGGCCCGGCCGTCCACCGTGACATGCGCGTCGAGCCCCTGCTTCAGCCAGCCCGGCATCGCCTTGGTGAGCGCCTCCACCGCGTCCGTCCGCCGGTCCGCGATCTGGCAGACGCCGGCCGAGACATGGGCCGCGCCGAGGATCTCGTCGGCGGGACGGTCGGCCGCGCGCGCGAACTGCCGCCACAGGGCGATCATCTCGGCCTTCTCCTCGTCCCCGACATGCATCCCGAGCAGCATCGGCAGCCCGCGTTCGGCGGCCAGCCGGACACTCGCCGGGGACGTGCACGCCACGACGACCTCGGGCCCCGCCGCCTCCGACAGGGACTCCGAGGGACGGGGCACGACGGGCACCTCACGGAAGGCGAACCGCCCGCCGGGACCCGCCACCGAGGGCTCGCGCAGCCAGCGCAGCAGCAGATCGAGTGATTCCGGGAACCCCTGCTCGTACGCGGCCAGTCCGGTGCCGAACACCTCCAGGTCGACCCACGGTCCGCCGCGCCCCACGCCCAGCGAGAAGCGCCCGCCGGACGCGACGTGCAGCAGCGCGGCCTGCTCGCCGAGGGCCACCGGGTGGACGGTGGGCAGCACGCTGACCGCCGTACCGACGCGGATGCGGCTGGTGCGGCCGAGCAGCAGCGCGGCCAGGGTGATCGCCGACGGGCAGGTGCCGTACGGCACGAAGTGGTGCTCGGCCAGCCAGACCGAGTCGAGCCCGACCTCCTCCGCGACCTCCGCCGAGCGGACCGCGCGGTGCAGAGCCTCCCCCTGGCCCTGCCCCGGGAACTGGGCCGCCAACACGAAACTTCCTACGTGCATCGCTCTTTCCTGCTTCCTTGGCTCCGACATGGAGCTCCCCCACCGGGCATAACCGGACGACACGTGCCGAGGACACGGCCTGGCGAAGAGATTTGCGGATTGTCTGCAGAATGCGTCATGGCGGTGGGGGACTTGCGATGATTGGTCTCCTACGCGTACCCCTGCTCGCGCCCCGTAGGCTGGAGCGGACACATGCTTCCTGTATAGCCCCGTGAGGTGTTCCGTGTCCCCGCGTCGCAACCGACCCAAGGGAGCCGATCCGTCGAGTTCGTCCGGCCGCAGCGCCGACGACGAGCGTTCCGACCGGTACGGCGGCTGGCAGTCGACGGAGACCTGGCAGGGCGAGGAGTGGAGCGTGCGCCATGTCGCGGGCGCCAGTGCCCAGGGCAAGACGTACCGCTGTCCCGGCTGTGACCAGCTGATCCCCTCCGGCGTCCCGCACGTGGTGGCCTGGCCGGAGCACTCGGGCGTGGACGACCGCCGCCACTGGCACAAGGCCTGCTGGAACGCGAAGGACCGCCGCACCACGAGGGTGCAGCGGTCCAGGAACAGCCCGAAGTTCTAGGCCCGTCGCGGCGGTTGCCGCGGGGACTCCGGTACGGCTCAGACGTCCCGTTGCCGCAGCAGTGCGACCGCGCCCGCGAAGGCCGCGGCCGTCACGACCACGGCGATCCACAGCGGCTCCCAGCCCGAAGGGCCCGAGTCGCTCAGGGCGTCGGTGTAGAAGACGCTGAGCTGGTTCGGGATCGAGTAGTCGAACAGCGCCTGGCGCAGGCCCTCCAGGGCCGAGGAGAACATGAACAGCGCGATCACCAGCGGCGCCAGCACCAGGCCGATCATGATGGTGATCGCGCCCGCGGAGTGCCGGATGATCGAGCCGATGATCAGCGAGAGCAGGCCGAGCAGCGCGATGTAGAGCGAGATGCCGAGGGTGCCCTTCAGCCACTCCGCGCCGGTCGGGGTCCGGGCGCCGTCCAGCAGGGCCACGTCCGCCAGCGCGACCAGCAGCACCGACACGAACGTGACGGTGAACGCCACGGAGAAGAAGACGATCGCCTTCGCCGCGAGCACCCGGCCGCGGGTCGGGCACGCGGTCATCGTGGTCCGGATCATGCCCGTGCCGTACTCCGAGGCCGTGGTCAGCACGCCGAGCGTGATGATGCACATGGTGCCCAGCAGGAGTCCGAAGACCCCGAACGACAGCGGGTTCTCGCCGGACAGGTCCGATTCGCCCGCGTTGGCGGCCACCAGCGTGGCCACCAGCAGCCCGATGCCGACGACGAGCAGCACGAACACACCGAGCGTCCACATCGTGGAGCGCACCGACCGGATCTTGGTCCACTCCGACGCGATCGCGTTCCCGAGGTGCGTGGGCGTCACGGGGATCGGCGAGGTGTAGCTGGGATACGG
Source organism: Streptomyces sp. NPDC001002 (assembly GCF_053599215.1). Lineage (NCBI taxonomy): Bacteria > Bacillati > Actinomycetota > Actinomycetes > Kitasatosporales > Streptomycetaceae > Streptomyces > Streptomyces sp. NPDC001002. Next base: position 28,317 of record NZ_JBSFLV010000068.1, read on the forward strand.
CGAACCGGGCACCGACTGCCACTCGGCTCCGGCGGCCTGCGGCATCGGGGTCTGGGGCGTGCTCATCGGGCGTCCTCGGGCTTGGTCAGGTCGGCGGACTGCTGCGCGGGCTGAGCGGACGCGGCGACGGGAGCCGCGGACTCGGTGGGCGCGGGGGGTGCGTCGGCCGGGGCCGACCGCGGGTCGGCCGAGGGGCGCACGGGCGGGGCCTGAGCGGGCGCCTGGGGTGCCTGAGGCGCCTGCTGGGCATAGGGGTTGGGCGCGTCCGCGGCGGGGGCGCCCGGAGCGCCGTACGCGCCCGCCGGGGGCTGTCCCGCGCCGTACGGGCCGGGCTGTGCCGGCTGCATCGCGAACGGCTGGCCGCCCTGCTGCGGGGACGGCGGGGCGTACCAGTCCGGCTGGCCCTGTCCCGGCACCGGCATCGGCGGCTGCGCGCCGGGCGGCAGGGGCTGCATCAGGCCCGCCTTCTGGTCGACCGTCGAGCGGTAGTCGACCGCGCCCTGCGTCATCCGCATGTACGCCTCCTCCAGCGAGGCCTGGTGCGGCGACAGCTCCCACAGGCGTACGTCGGTGTCGTGCGCGATGTCGCTGATGCTCGGCAGCGGCAGCCCGGTCACCCGCAGCGCGCCGTCCTGCTCCGGCAGCACGTGCCCGCCGGCCTCGGTCAGCGCGGAGGTCAGCTTCTCGCGCAGTTGCGGCTCGGTGTCCGGGGTGCGCACGCGCGCGAAGCCGGCGGAGTTCGCCGCGATGAAGTCCCGGACGCTCATGTCGGCCAGCAGCTGACCGCGCCCGATCACGATGAGGTGGTCGGCGGTCAGCGCCATCTCGCTCATCAGGTGCGAGGAGACGAAGACCGTACGGCCTTCTGCCGCGAGCGCCTTCATCAGGTTGCGCACCCAGAGAATGCCCTCGGGGTCGAGGCCGTTGACCGGCTCGTCGAAGAGCAGCACCTGGGGGTCGCCGAGGAGCGCGGCGGCGATGCCGAGCCGCTGGCCCATGCCCAGCGAGAAGCCCTTGGAGCGCCGCTTGGCCACCTCGTGCAGACCGACCACGCCGAGCACCTCGTCCACCCGGCGGGCCGGGATGCCCGACAGCTGGGCGAGGCAGAGCAGGTGGTTGCGGGCGGACCGGCCGCCGTGCACGGCCTTGGCGTCGAGCAGGGCGCCCACCTGGCGGGGCGCGTTGGGCAGGTTGCGGTAGGGGTGGCCGCCGATCGTCACCTGGCCCGCGGTCGGGTTGTCGAGGCCGAGGATCATGCGCATGGTCGTCGACTTGCCCGAGCCGTTGGGCCCCAGGAACCCGGTGACGGCACCGGGCCGCACCTGGAAGGAGAGGTTGTACACAGCGGTCTTGTCGCCGTAGCGCTTGGTCAGGCCGACTGCCTCGATCATGCTCCGCACCCATCGAAAGGTTCAGGACAGCGGGGCACACGCCCCCCGTAAGGGTTAGGAGGATACCGAGGCGCTGACGGTTCCGCTCAAGGGCAAGTAAAAGGTTGCCGTCCGCCTACCGTCCTGTCGCCTCGGAGAACTGTCGGAGAACTAGGCGTCACGCCTCTTCAGCAGCACGTAGGCGCCGATGATCGACGCGAGGACCCACAGGGCCATGATCCCGAGGCCGCCCCAGGGGCCGTACGGGGTGTCGTCGTCGATCGGGGTGACCACCTGCATGATCTTGCTGCCGGCCTGGTCGGGCAGGAACCGGCCGATCTTCTTCGTCGCGGAGACGTTCCCCAGGATGTTGGAGATCAGGAAGAAGAACGGCATCAGGATGCCCAGCGAGAGCATCGGCGAGCGCAGCATCGTGGCCACGCCCATCGAGAACAGCGCGATCAGGGTCATGTAGAGACCGCCGCCGATGACCGCCCGCAGCACGCCCGAGTCGCCGATGGACGCCTTGTGCGAGCCGAGCATCGCCTGCCCGAGGAAGAACGTGAGGAAGCTGGTGACCAGGCCCACGACCAGGCAGAGACCGGACGCGACAGCGATCTTGCTGAACAGGAAGGTGCCGCGCTGCGGGACCGCGGCCAGCGAGGTGCGGATCATGCCGGTGCTGTACTCGTTCGAGACGACGAGCACGCCGAACACGATCATCGCGAGCTGGCCGAGGCTCGTGCCGGCGAAGCTGATGTAGGTCGGGTCGAAGGAGAGCTTGTCGTCCCGGCTCAGGTTGTCGAAGTCGTTCGCCGACAGCGCGGAGATCAGCATGCCGAGACCGACGGTGACGACCACGGCGAGGGAGAGCGTCCACATCGTCGAGGCCACCGACCTGATCTTGGTCCACTCGGACCGTACGACCTGGGTCGCCGCCATGGTCAGCTCCTCTTCCAGTCGTCGCCCCACGGCTGCCGCGGGGTTTCCGGGCCGGCCGGCGTCGCGGCGGAGGGCCCGTCGGAGTGCGCGTGGTACTCCACCGACTCCGCGGTCAGCTGCATGAACGCCTCCTCCAGGGAGGCCTGTTGGGGGCTCAGCTCGTGCAGCACGATCTGGTGCTGCGCGGCCAGCTCGCCGATCCGCTCCGCCTTGCCGCCGTCCACCTCAAGGGCGCCGCTGCCGGACTCGACGACGGTGACGCCGGCCTCGTGCAGCACGTCGAGCAGGCGCTCGCGCTGCGGGGAGCGGACTCGCACGAAGGAGCGGGAGTTCTGCTGGATGAAGTCGGCCATGGAGGTGTCGGCGAGCAGCCGTCCCTGTCCGATGACGACCAGGTGATCGGCCGTCAGCGCCATCTCGCTCATGAGGTGGCTGGACACGAACACCGTCCGCCCCTGCCCCGCGAGGGACTTCATCAGATTGCGGATCCAGTGGATGCCCTCGGGGTCGAGCCCGTTGACCGGCTCGTCGAACATCAGGATCCGCGGATCCCCGAGCAGCGCGCCCGCGATCCCGAGCCGCTGTCCCATGCCCAGCGAGAACCCCTTGGCCTTCTTCTTGGCCACCGAGGTGAGCCCCACGGTGTCCAGCACCTCGGACACCCGGCTCTTGGGGATGCCGTTGCTCTGCGCGAGACAGAGCAGGTGGTTGAATGCGCTCCGCCCGCCGTGCATCGCCTTCGCGTCCAGCAGCGCGCCGATGTACTTCAGCGGGTCCTTGAGGTGGTCGTAGTGCTCGCCGTCGATACGGACGTCACCCGCCGTCGGCCGGTCGAGACCGAGCATCATGCGCATCGTCGTCGACTTGCCGGCGCCGTTCGGCCCGAGGAAACCGGTCACGATCCCTGGTCTCACCGCGAAGGTGAGGTTGTCGACCGCCACTTTCTCGCCGTACCGCTTGGTCAGCCCCTCGAGCTCGATCATGCGGCCACGCTAAAGGGACGGTTCGGCCGATGCCACCCGGACGGGCAAACAGATGCGTACGACATCGGCAACAGTCGGATCACGGTGGTGCGGTGGAGCCCTGCGCACGCCAGAGGCCCGCACCTCCGGGGGAGACGGTACGGGCCTCTGATCGCGCTGTTCGTCAGCGGAGCCGGTGCTTACCGGGACTGCTGGGCCGGAACCCCGCGGGAGATCGGCTCGTCCTCGACCGGCGAACCGGCGGCGGCCACCGCGGCACCCGTGAGCGTCGCGAGCATCTCGCGGACGTTCGTCAGCTGGGCGTTGATGCTGTCGCGGCGGTTGGTGAGGGCGGCCAGCTCGCGCTCGGACTCCGAACGGATCCGGTCGGCCTTCGCGTTCGCGTCGGCGACGATGTCCTCGGCCTGGCGCTGAGCCGTCTCCACCGTCTGGCGGGCGCGACGCTCGGCGTCCGTGCGCAGCTTCTCCGCCTCCAGACGGAGCTGCTCCGCGCGGTGCTCGATCTCCGCGAGGCGCTTCTCGGCCTTCTGCTGACGGGACGCCAGATCGCGCTCCGACTGCTCGCGGCGCTTGGCGAGGTTCGTCTCGAAGTCCGCGGCGGCCTGGGCGGCCTTGGCACGGGTCTCCTCGAAGAGGGCGTCCGCCTCCTCGCGCTTCGACTGCGCGTCCTTCTGGGCCTCGCCACGCAGCTGCGACGCGTCGCTCTTGGCCTTCTCGACGATCCGGACGCCTTCGTCCTCCGCCTTGGCCTTGCGCTCCGCAGCGAACGATTCTGCGTCGTTGCGAACCTGCTGGGCCGCCGACTCGGCGAGCTCACGGTGCTGCTCGGCGGCCCGACGGGCCTCCTCGCGCAGGTCCTTTGCCTCTTCCTCGGCGAGACGGAGGATCTTCTCGACGCGCGCGCCGAGACCGGCGTACGACGGCTCGGCGTCGCTCACCTGAGCCTGGGCGTTCTGCGTTTCGAGGTGGAGCTCCTCGATGCGCTTTTCCAGGGCGGTGATACGGGCGAGAGCGCTGTCACGGTCGGAGACGAGCTTGGAGATCCGTTCGTCCACCTGAGCGCGGTCGTACCCACGCCGCACTAGCTCGAAGCCGTAGGGGGAAGTGTCGCTCATGGGGTTCCTGTCAAATGAGACCGGTGAGGTGATAGGGGGAATCCTAGGGGCCGAAGCGGTGTGTCATCGAGCGGATACGTGTTTGATCTGGAGAATGACACCCCTTTTGAGTGGCTAACCGGCGGACGACTTGCCAAAGATCTGGTCAAAGGCCCCAGAAGGCACCCGAACCGAACTGGCTTGGCCCGCTAGCCGTCTGACGACTTGCCACTCGATCGAGGGGCCCCCACCGTAGCGCCCGTCTTGACTCCGCCGTCCTTGCCCGCCGACGGAGTCTCAAAAGACTCCAACGCTTCCAGGACGTCCTGGACACGGGAGATCTCGGCATTGATGTTCTCGCGCCGGCGCACCAGGATCTCCAGCTCGCGCTTTCCTTCCTCGACGGTGTGCTTGGCCTCGCGGATCGCCTCCGCCTTGAGCTCCTCGGCCTCCTTCACGAGGGCCGATTTCTTCTGCTCGGCCTCCTTCAGGAGCCCCTCGGCCTTCTTCACGGCGGCGATCCGGACCTTGCCCGCCTCCGAGTTGGCCTCCGAGACCAGCTCCTTGGCCTTCGCCTGCGCCTTGGCCAGCTGCTCCTCGGACGCCTTGATGAGCGCGTCGCAGCGGTCGCCCGTCGACCGCATCGTCTCCGCCGACTCGCGCCGGGCCCGCTCGTGCAGCGACTCGATCTCGCCGGTGATCCGGTCGCGCAGCTCCTCCGCGCGCTCCCGGATCGAGGTGGCGTCCCGGCGGGCACCGACGAGCAGCTCGTCCGCGTCCGTACGGGCCTTCTCCACCAGCGAGTTGCCCTCGACCGTCGCCGTGGAGACCAGCCGGTCGGCCTCCGTGCGGGCCGCGCCCACCATGGAGTCGGCCTGCCCCTCCGCGTCCGCGGTGGTCTGGTGCGCCTGCTGCTGGGCCTCGGTGAGCAGCTTGTCCGCCTCGGCCGTGGTCTCCGTGATGAGGGTGTCGACCTGCTCGGCGACGTCCGAACGCCGTTTGTTGGCGTCCCTGCGTGCCTCGTCGAGAGTGTGCTCGGCCTCCTCGCGCGCCGCCGCCGTGACCCGCTCGGCCTCCTCGCGGGCATTGGACTTGACTCGCTCGGACTCGGCGCGGGTCCGCTCGGCGTGCAGCTGGGCCGCGCCGACCGTGTCCGCGGCCTCGGCGCGCAGCCGCTCCGCGTCCCCGGTGGCGTCCGCGATGAGCCGCTCGGCCTTGGAGATGGCCTCGGACCGCACCCGGTCCGCCTCGGTGATCGTCTCGGTGGTGAGTCGCTCCGCCTCGTTGCGCGACTCGGTGATGAGGGTGTCCGCCTGGTTCGCCGCGTCCGAACGGATCCGGTTGGCGTCCTCGCGGGCCTCCGCCCGGGTGCGCGCGGCGGCCTGGTCGGCCTCCGCGATCGAGTCCGAGGCCTCCGTACGCACCCGCTGGGCGTACTCCGACGCCTCCGAGCGCAGCTGCTCCGCCTCCGCGATCGCCTCGCCGACCGTGCGCTCGGCGAGCGCCTTGGCCGCGTCCGTCTCGCTGCGTGCCTCGCGCCGGACCCGGTTGGCGTCCTCGGTGGCCCGCTCCCGCTCGGCGTAGGCGTCGGCGCGGACCCGGTCCGACTCCTCCTCCGCCTCGCGCCGGGTGCGGTCCGCCGCGTGCTCGGCGGCCGAGCGCAGCCCGACGATCTCGTCCTGGGCCTGCTCGTGCAGCCCGGCCACGGAGTCCCGTACCTGCTGGGCGTGCTGCTCGGCGGCCGACACCATCTCGTTGGCGCGCCGGTCGGCCTCCTCGACCAGGCGGACCGCTTCGGCCTGTGCCTCCTCGACGCGGTTGCGCGCCGAGGCCAGCAGTTCCTCGCTCTGGTCGCGGGCCCGCTCGCGCTCCTGGTCGGCCTCGGTGCGCGCGGCACCGAGCAGTTCCTCGGCCTCGCGGCGGCGCCGGTTGGCCTCCTCCTGCGCGGCGGCCAGCGTCTCGGACGCCTCCGTGCCCAGGCGCTCGGCGGCGGCCAGCGCCTCCGCCCGCACCCGGTCGGCGGTGTCCTGCGCCTCGGTCTTGAGCCGCTCGGCCTCGGCCGCCGCGTCCGACCGCAGGCGTACGGCGACGGCCTCGCCCTCGGCCCGGGACGCGGACGCGTCGGACGCGGCCTCGTCGCGCAGCCGCTCGGCCTCTTCCTCGGCCTGCCGGTGCAGGGTGCGCAGCCGCTCGGCGGCCTCCGCGCGCAGCCGCTCGGCCTCGTCGGCGGCCTCGCGGCGGATCCGGTTGGCCTCCTCGCGGGCGTCGGTCAGCGCCTGCTCGGCGTTGGCGAGCCGCTCCTCGGCCTCGGTGTGCAGCCGCGTCAGCTCGCCGGCCGCCTCCTGGCGCCTGGCCTCGACGCCCCGCTCGGTCTCCTCGCGCAGCTCGCGCGAGGCCCGCTCGGCGTCGGCCATGATGCCCTCGGCCTGCTCGACGACCTCCTCGCGGTGCCGCTCCGCCTCCTGGCGGGTGCGCTGCAGGGTCTCCTCGGCCTGCCGGCGCAGCGTCGTGGCGCGCTCGATGGCCTCGGTGCGGACCTTCTCGCTGTCCGTGGTGGCCTTCGCGCGCAGCTCGTCCGCGTCCTGCTTGGCCTTGGCCAGCAGCTCCTCGGCGGTCTTGGCCGCCTCCTCGATCTGCTGGACGGCCTCCTTGCGGGCCTCCGCGCGGATCTTCTCGCCCTCGGCGACCGCGTCGGCGCGCAGCTGCTCGGCCTCGCCGCGCAGCCGACGGGCCTCCTCCTGCAGCTCGACCGTCTTGGCGCGGTACTCCTTGGTGTCGTCCTTCGCCGTGCCCTTGAGCTGCTCGGCGATGTCGTGCGCCTCGGCGCGCAGCCGGTCCGCCTCGGCCTCGGCCTCGGCGCGGATGCGCTCGGCCTCCTCGGTGGCCGCCTTGGTGGTGTTCTTGGCCTCCTCGGAGGCGCGGTTGAGGACGTCCTCGGCGGTCTTGGCGGCCTTGCCCAGCTGGGAGGCGGTCTCCTCGGCGGTGAGGGTGCGGGCCCGCTCGTCGGCCTCGGCGATGATCTTCTCGGCCTCGGCACGGGCGTCGGCGACGACCTGCTCGGCGTCCGCCTTGGTGGTCTCGGCCTCTTTCGTGGCCTCCGTGACCAGCCGGGCGACCTGCTCCTTCGCCGTACGCGTGCGCTGCTCGTTGGTCGACTCGGCGCTGGCGAGCGCCTTGGCGGCGGCCTCCTTCGCCTCCGTCAGGACCTTCTCGGCCTCAAGGCGGGCCTCGCGCAACGAGGTCTCGGCCTCGGCGATCCGGGACTCGGCGGCCCGGCTCAGCTCGGTGGCCTGGCGGCGGGCGGAGTCCGACTCGTTCGCCGTCGAGCTGCGCAGCTGCTCGGCGTGGTCGGTGGCCTCCTGGGCCTGCGTGGAGGCCGCGTTCAGCAGGCGCTCGGCGTCCGTGCGGGCGCGGCGCAGCAGCTGCTCGGTCTCCGCGCGGGCCGCCTCGGCGTCCATTTCGAGCCGCTGGCGGGCCTCGGTGGCGACCCGCTCGGCCTCCGCGCGGGCGGCGGCCAGGGCCTGGTCGGCCTCGGCGCGGGACTCGTCGAGGAGCCGGCGGGCCTGGGACTCGGAGCGGGTGCGCAGGTTCTCGGCCCACGCCACGTTCTCGTTGACGTGCGACTCGACGGTCTGCCGGCGCTCGGCCAGCTCCTGGTCGAGCTGCTGGCGCCGGGTCACGGCCTCCTGGTGCAGCTCCGCCTGGAGCCGGGCCGCGTTCTCCGCGTGCTCCTGGAGGATGCGCTGGGTCTGCGCGCGGGCCTGGCTCAGCTCCCGCTCGGCGTCCTGACGCAGCTGGTCGGCCTGCATCTGGGCATTACGGAGCATCTGCTCGGCCTGATAGCCGATGTCCCCGCCGTCGTATGCCGGCCGGGACATGAGGGTGCGGCGCGCCTCGTGCAGCTTGGCGCGCAGCACCTCGACCTGGTAGCCGAGGTCCTCGGCGTGCTGAATCGCCTTTTCCCGCTCGGTCTTCAGCCGCTCCATCTCGGCCTCGAACCGAGAGAGGTGGTCGACGTCAGCCGCCGGCTCTCGCTCCTGGCGTTCGTAGCCCCGCACTGCGCGGTCCCATCCGTCCCCTGGTCGCGTCTGTCTCCAAGAACTCCGTTCATCCGCCGAACGGGGCCCCCGGGGAATGGTGTCAGATCAACGGCGGAGTACGGGCTGCTGCCCGACGCTCGCCCCCCGAAACCCGGACCCCGGCTCCGTCCCGCCGACGACGGCAGGACCCGGCCGCCCACGTTCCGGCGGCGACCGCCCCCAACCCTACCGGCCCTTATGTACGAGGGTCAGTGCTCAGGTGACTCAACAGGCGCCGAAGTGACCAGTTCTGTCAGTACACCGTGGCAATCCTTGGGATGCAGGAACGTGATTCGTGACCCCATGGAGCCACGTCGCGGCTCTTCGTACAGAACCCGTACGCCCTTGTCGCGGATGTCCGTCGAGTCCGTGTCGACGTCCGCCGTACCGAAAGCGATGTGGTGGACACCCTCGCCGTTCTTGTCGAGCCACTTGGCGACGGTCGAGTCCGGGCGGGTCGGCTCCAGGAGCTGCAGGTAGGAGGCGCCGCCGTCGGAGGTCTCGTTGATCTTGAGCATGGCCTCGCGGACGCCCTGCTCCTCGTTGACCTCGGAGTGGAACACTTCGAAGCCGTACGTGGCCCGGTAGAACTCGACGGTCCGGTCGAGGTCGAAGCAGGCGATCCCGATGTGGTCGATTCGCGTCAGCATGGAGTCAGTGCAGCGCGACCGCCGTGGTTACGCAACGTGCGCGCGATCACACCGACGGCCCGATGACGGGGTGCACTACCGCTCAGTACATTCGAAGTAAACCCTCGTTCACTTCTTCAGCTGTGCAGCTGGAAGGGGATCGCACCTCATGTCTGGAACGAACAGCACTACCTCCGTGATCGTCGCGGGGGCCCGCACCCCGATGGGCCGATTGCTCGGCTCGCTCAAGTCCTTCTCCGGAGCCGACCTCGGCGGCTTCGCGATCAAGGCCGCCCTCGACCGTGCGGGTATCGGTGGCGACCAGGTGCAGTACGTGATCATGGGCCAGGTGCTCCAGGCCGGGGCAGGGCAGATCCCGGCACGCCAGGCCGCGGTCAAGGCGGGCATCCCGATGAGCGTCCCGGCGCTCACGATCAACAAGGTCTGTCTGTCGGGCCTCGACGCGATCGCCCTCGCCGATCAGCTCATCCGTGCAGGTGAGTTCGAGATCGTCGTCGCGGGCGGCCAGGAGTCCATGACCAACGCGCCCCACCTGCTCCCCAAGTCCCGTGAGGGCTACAAGTACGGGGCGATCGAGATGCTCGACGCCATGGCGTACGACGGTCTCACCGACGCCTTCGAGAACATCGCCATGGGCGAGTCGACGGAGAAGCACAACACCCGGCTCGGCATCGCGCGCCCCGAGCAGGACGAGATCGCCGCCCGGTCCCACCAGCGGGCCGCCGCCGCGCAGAAGAACGGCGTCTTCGAGGCGGAGATCACCCCGGTGGAGATCCCGCAGCGCAAGGGCGACCCGGTCCTGTTCAGCAAGGACGAGGGCATCCGCGGCGACACGACCGTCGAGTCGCTGGGCAAGCTGCGTCCGGCGTTCACCAAGGACGGCACGATCACCGCGGGTTCCGCCTCGCAGATCTCGGACGGCGCCGCGGCCGTGGTCGTCATGAGCAAGACCAAGGCGCAGGAACTGGGCCTGGAGTGGATCGCGGAGATCGGCGCCCACGGGAACGTGGCGGGCCCGGACAACTCCCTCCAGTCCCAGCCCTCCAACGCCATCCAGCACGCCCTGAAGAAGGAGGGCCTGGACGTCTCCGACCTCGACCTGATCGAGATCAACGAGGCGTTCGCGGCCGTCGCGGTCCAGTCCATGAAGGACCTCGGGGTGTCCCCGGAAAGGGTGAACGTCAACGGGGGTGCCATCGCCCTGGGCCACCCGATCGGCATGTCGGGCGCCCGGCTCGTCCTGCACCTCGCGCTTGAACTCAAGCGGCGGGGCGGCGGGGTCGGCGCGGCGGCGCTGTGCGGTGGCGGCGGGCAGGGCGACGCGCTGATCGTGCGGGTCGCGAAGGCCTGAGCGGTATCGGTGGCGGTACCTGTGGCGGTATCTCTGAAGGTGCCTCTGAAGGTGCCTCTTACGTGAACGGAGCTGTGATGCAGGACGTCTCCTCTCTGGTGGCCCAGGCCAGGGAAGGCCGGCCGCGGGCCGTGGCCCGGCTGATCTCCCTGGTGGAGGGGGCGTCCCCGCAGCTCAGGGAGGTCATGGCGGCCCTGGCGCCGCTGACGGGCAACGCGTACGTGGTCGGTCTAACCGGCTCGCCGGGCGTCGGCAAGTCCACGACCACCGCGGCGCTGGTGACCGCGTACCGCAAGCAGGGCAAGCGGGTCGGCGTCCTGGCCGTCGACCCGTCGTCGCCCTTCTCCGGCGGCGCGCTCCTCGGCGACCGCGTCCGCATGTCGGACCACGCCTCCGACCCGGGCGTCTACATCCGTTCCATGGCCACGCGGGGGCACCTCGGCGGCCTCGCGTGGGCGGCCCCGCAGGCTATCCGCGTCCTGGACGCGGCGGGCTGCGACGTGGTGCTGGTGGAGACGGTCGGCGTGGGTCAGTCGGAGGTGGAGATCGCCTCCCAGGCGGACACGAGCGTGGTGCTGCTGGCCCCGGGCATGGGCGACGGCATCCAGGCCGCGAAGGCGGGAATCCTGGAGATCGGCGACGTGTACGTCGTCAACAAGGCGGACCGTGACGGGGCGGACGCGACTGCGCGCGAGCTCAACCACATGCTGGGGCTGGGGGAGTCTCGGGGCCCTGGCGATTGGCGCCCGCCCATCGTGAAGACGGTCGCCGCGCGTTCCGAAGGCATCGACGAGATGGTCGAGGCGCTGGAGAAGCATCGGGCGTGGATGGAGGAGCGGGGGGTTCTCACGGAGCGGCGGCGCGGCCGCGCGGCTCGTGAGGTGGAGACCATCGCGGTCACGGCCTTGCGGGAACGCATCGAGGATCTGCACGGGGATCGTCGCCTGAGCGCGTTGGCGGAGCGGATTGTGGCGGGGGAGCTGGATCCGTATCGGGCTGCGGATGAGTTGGTTGCGGGGCTTACGCGGGGGTGAGGGGGCGCCTTTTCGTCTGCCGGGTTCGGTTGTGCGCCGAGTGCGGGTTGAGTGTGGCTGGTCGCGCAGTTCCCCGCGCCCCTAAGGGCGATTGGCGGTGCCGGTGTTGAAAATGCCTGGTCGGACCCCGCACCCCGCTGCTAGCTTGCCCCTCGTGTTTCTCCTCTTGGCATAGGGCCCACCTCGGCCCGCGATCGGCGCGTATGGACGTCGCCGTCGCGGTCCCTCGGCGTCCCCTTCTTCGCCTCCAGTTGAGGAACCTTTCTCATGTCCGCGTCGTCACCTCCGCGGCCTTCGTATGCCGCTGTTCTCCGCGTTCCGTATGCCCGCCGTACCTTTCTCGCCGCCCTCGTGGGGCGGCTCTGCTACGGAGTGGTCTCGGTCGCCGTGATGCTCTCCGTGACCCGGGCGACCGGGTCGTACGCCGTGGCCGGTACGGTCATGGCTCTCTTCGGCGCCACCGGCGTCTTCCTGATGCCGTACCGGGCGGCCCTGGTCGACCGGTACGGGCCGCGCCGGGCGCTGACCCCCATGGCGTTGCTGTACGCGGGGCTGCTCTGCGTGCTGGCGGCGGCCACCTGGCGTCCCGGTACGCCCGCGGTGGCCCTCGGCGTGATCGCCGCCGTCACCGGCGCGTGTGCGCCTCCGCTGGGCCCCACGATGCGTGCCGTGTGGGCCGAACTGGTCGTCGAGCGCGGGATGTTGCAGCGCGCGTACGGCCTGGACGGGGTGGCGGAGGAACTGCTCTTCGTCACCGGTCCGTTGCTGGTCGGCGTGGTGGTGGGGTTCGCCTCGCCGGCCGCCGGGGTGCTGCTGAGTGCGGTGCTGATGGCGGTGGGGACGGTGGCCTTCGTCACGTCACCGGCGGTGGGTGGGCCGGCGACGGCGACGGACCCCGGTTCGGGGCCGAAGTCGCCGCCGGACGAGGGGAGTTCGCCGTCGCCCGGGCGTGCGCTCCTGCAACCCGTCGTCGTCGCGACCGGCGTCGGCCTCTCGCTCAGCGTCGTCGACCTCCTCGTCGTCGCCTTCGCCGAGCAGCGCCACCTCGGCGCCGACTCCGCCGCGTGGGTGCTCGCGGCGCTCTCGGCGGGCAGCGCGGTGGGCGGCCTGCTCAACGGCGCCGTCGACTGGCGTACGCCCGCCCGCGTACGACTCCCCAGGCTCGCGGCGGGGTTGGGCCTGACCCTCGCCGCGGCCGGCCTCGCCCCCGGCCTGTGGACGCTCGCGGCGGCCGTGGCCTGCGCCGGCGCCTTCGTCGCGCCCGCGCTGACGACCGCGTACCTGCTGGCCGACGAGACGGCGGCACCCGGGGCGCGGACACGGGCCGGAGCGTGGATCAACACGGGTGTGAACGCGGGGAGTTCGGCCGGGGCGATGGCAGCGGGCCTACTGCTGGGGCGACTCCCCCTTACGGCGTGCTTCGTGGTGGCGGGGGTGGCGGTACTGGCTCCGGCCGCTCTCACCCGCCTCCGACCGGCGTCGAGCCCGTCCGCACCCGGACGGACCCGCCGCCGACCGGCGGTGAACCGGCGTTGAGCAGTGCCGACCGCGTCAGTCGTCCGACCGGTCCGCCGTGACGTTCCCCGTGCGGAGGTCGACCAGCCAGTCCTGGTCGGCCTTCGCCGAGGGCGCGCGGGTCTCGACCTCCCAGCCCTGGGACCGGGCGTCGTCGTCCAGGTCCACCGATGTCACCGTGCCCTTGGCGGACGCGGCCCGCGCGGCCTCGGCCGCCGTCACGGACGTGCCCTTCAGTGCGGCCCGCACCTCACCGGCGTCGTCCTCGTCCTCGGTGTGCGAGCCGAGCACCGCACCGCTGCCGGCGTCGACCCGCACGCTGTGCCAACTCCCGTTCCCGGCAAGGACGTCCACGTCCCACACGGTCGCCCCGCCCCGACGGCCGTCGTCCTCCAGTTCGGCGGAGACGGCCGTACCTCCGGTGTCCCGCAGCGCCGCGGCGATCGCGTCGGCGGCCGTCACATCACCGGGCCGCACGACCAGGGTCGCGGCATCGCCACCGTCGTCGTCCCGGTCGCTGTCGTCGCCCCTGTCATCCGTACCGACCCCGTCGTCCCCGCTCCCTCGCGCCGTCGTCCCCCGGCCGCCGTCGTCCCCCGTCACCGCGAGAGCCGTGGCCGTGCCGCCCCCGAGCAGCGCGGCGGCCGTCACAGCGGCGATCACGATGTTGCGCTTCATGGTGTTTCCTCCTGAGTCGCGTCGCTTTCGACACCCTCACCTTCGCCAACCGATGCTGAGGAGACCCTGAAGCCGCCTGAAGGGATCTTCAGGTTCGTTTTGCGACCCTGTACGACATGCGCCTGTTGATCGTCGAGGACGAGAAGCGGCTGGCCCTGTCGCTCGCCAAGGGCCTGACCGCCGAGGGATACGCCGTGGACGTCGTGCACGACGGCCGCGAGGGCCTGTACCGGGCCGTTGAGGGCGCGTACGACCTCGTGATCCTCGACATCATGCTGCCCGGCCTCAACGGCTACCGCGTCTGCGCCGCCCTGCGCGCCGCCGGGCACGACGTGCCGATCCTGATGCTGACCGCCAAGGACGGCGAGTACGACGAGGCGGAGGGCCTGGACACCGGCGCCGACGACTACCTCACGAAGCCGTTCTCGTACGTCGTCCTCGTGGCCCGCGTGAAGGCGCTGCTGCGGCGCCGGAGTCGAGGGCCCGGGGCCTCGCCCGTCCACGTTCTCGGTGAGTTGCGGGTCGACACCTCCGCTCGGCGCGTCCACCTCGCCGGTGACGAAGTGACGCTGACGACAAAGGAGTTCGCCGTTCTGGAGCAGCTCGTCGTGCGGGCCGGCGCGGTGGTGTCCAAGGCCGAGATCCTGGAGCACGTCTGGGACTTCGCGTACGAGGGCGATCCCAACATCGTCGAGGTGTACGTCAGCGCCCTGCGCCGCAAGCTGCGCGCCGGGCTCATCTCCACGGTGCGCGGCGCCGGTTACCGCCTGGAGAACCCCCGATGAAACGCCTCTTCGGCTCCGTGCGGGCCCGGGCCACCCTGGGCGCCACCCTCGTCGTCGCCGTGGCCCTTGTCGCGGCCGGCGTCGCCGTGCTGCTCTCCCTGCGCTCCAACCTCACCGACCAGGCCGACACCCAGGCCGAGCGCACCGCACGGAACGTGGCGGCCGACCTCGCCGCCGGGACGCCGTACGGCCAACTGTCCCTGGACGACGACGAGGAGCCGGTCCAGGTCGTCGACGCCGGCGGGCGGCTCGTGGCGGCCACGGAGGGGCTGGAGCGGATCAGTGGCACCGGGACGGTCGCGGTACGGCCGCAGCCGACGGCCACCGCCACCTCGGGTGACGACGACGAGGGTGACGACCACGGCGGCGACCGACAGGACGACGACTCCGCGCTCGAACCCGGTGAGATCGACGACGAGGTCTCCTACACGGGCGGTTCCGCCACGATCGACGGCGACAGTGCCGACTACCGTTTCGCCGCCGTCCGCGTGGAGGTCCCCGGCAAGGGGCTGCTCACCGTCCACGCCGGTGCCCAACTGGCCGCCGAGCAGAGCGCCGTCAGCACCGCGCTGACCGCGCTGCTGATCGGGTTCCCGCTGCTGCTCGCCGTCGTCGCGGGCGTGACCTGGCTGGTCACCCGGCGTGCCCTGCGGCCCGTCGAGGGCATCCGGCGCGAGATGGCCGCGATCACCGCCTCCGCGGACCTGGCCCGCCGGGTGCCGGTACCGGACACGCACGACGAGGTCGCCCGCCTGGCGCGGACGACGAACGAGACACTGGCCGCGCTGGAGACCTCCGTGGAGCGGCAGCGCCGGTTCGTCGCCGACGCCTCGCACGAACTGCGCAGCCCGATCGCGTCCCTGCGCACCCAGCTCGAAGTGGGCGCCGCCCACCCGGAGTTGCTGGATGTGCCGGGCGCGGTCGAGGACACCGTACGACTGCAGTCCCTGGCCGCCGACCTGTTGCTGCTCGCGCGGCTGGACGCGGGGGAGCGGCCGGGGAAGGGGCGGTTCGACCTGGGGGCGCTGGCGGGGGAGGAGGCGGCCCGGCGGGCGGGGGTGCGGGTGGCGGTGGAGTCGGTCGAGGTGGGCGGATCGCGGGGGCAGGTGGAGCGAGTGCTCGGGAATCTGCTCGACAACGCCCGACGGCATGCCCGGTCGGCGGTCACCATGTCGGTTCGGCGGGACGGGAGTTGGGCCGTGCTGTCCGTCGCCGACGACGGGGACGGGGTGCCGGTGGAGGACCGGGAGCGGGTCTTCGAGCGGTTCGTACGGCTCGACGACGCCCGCGGCCGGGACGACGGCGGGGCCGGGCTCGGACTCGCCATCGCCCGGGACGTGGCCCTGCGGCACGGCGGCACCCTCACGGTCCGCGACGCACCGGCAGGCGGAGCCCTGTTCGAACTCCGCCTGCCGATCGCCGATTCAGAGAAGTGAGCCCGTCAGGGCCGGCCCCGCTGCCCCCGCAGATGATCCGCGATGGGCTTCAGCCCCTTGTCGAGCTCGGCCAGGGCCTCGGGAGAAAGGAGGTCGATGAAGTGCCTGCGCACGGACGCCACATGATGCGGCGCGACCTTCCTCATCGTCTCCAGGCCCTGCTCGGTGAGGACCGCGTAGAGGCCGCGGCGGTCCGATTCGCAGTTCTCACGGCGGACCAGGTCCGCGTTCTCCATGCGGGTGATCTGGTGGGAGAGGCGGCTCTTGGACTGGAGGGTGGCGGAGGCGAGGTCGCTCATCCGCATCCGCCGGTCCTCCGACTCGGAGAGGTTCACCAGGATCTCGTAGTCGTTCATCGTCAGGCCGAACGGCTGCAGGTCCTTCTCGAGCTGATACGTCAACAGCCTGTTGACCTCCAGGTGGGTGCGCCAGGCGCACTGCTCCGCATCGGTCAGCCAGCGCGTGGCCGTCTCGGTCTCCATGAATGAAGTCTACCTAAAATGTTGAAATGCGAACTAGTGAGGGCAGTGTGACGGTGCGCACGCGTTCGATGTCACACTCCGCAGACTACCGCTCACAGCCCGAAGCGACGTTGGAGGTCTCCCAGCTGTCCGGGAAGGCGCGGTGCGCCGGCTTGCTGTCCGGGGCCTGTGGGTCCGCCATGTCCCGGCACCCCGGCCTGCTGCGGAACCGCCCCGGTGGCCTGCTCGGCCATGAGGATCTCGGTGGACTGGAGCAGGACGGTCCCGGCCCCCACGAACTCGAACTGGTGCTCCTCCCCGGAGGCCCCGCCGATGCCCGTCAGTGCACGTAGACCGCCCATTACACCTGCCATGTAGGTGTGGTCGTAGTGATGGCACGGCGAGGGGCAGTCGGCCCAGCCGACGAGCGCCTGCGGGTCCACCCGGATCGGGGGTTCCATGAACACCACCGGACCGTTCGAAGCGGCCACGAACTTTCCGGTTCCGATGAGGGTCAGGAAACCGGGCACGATCGATTGCTTCAGCGCGAGAGTTGGCTGAAAAGCGAGGAGGTTGCCCGAGCGAATGGTCAGATTGCCGTCTTCGAGGTCGTACGAGTTCACGTCGAAGGCCCGGTCGGCGAGCAGCATCTTGCCCGAGCCCTCCGCCACGACCCAGTCGCTGGCGTGCAGAGGCGAATGAAAGGACGTACGGACAAGGCGGTCCAGACGGCCGTGTCCGACGCCGTTGAACTCCATCGAGCCGTAGTAGGCGATCATCTTCCCCTTCTGCAGGAACCACTGGCTCCCTTTGAGTTCCACGCAGAAGGTGTACTTGTTGACGTTGTCGTCGACCGGCAGCGTCATCGGGTCGAAGATGGTGGGTCCGGCCCCCGGGTAGGTGGTCACAGCTTCTCCTCCGACGCCTGGACGTACACCGCACCGCTGCCGCTGAGCTCCAGCTGGAAGGCCTCGCCCGAGCCGCGCCCCACCATGTCGCGCCAGCCGAGCGCGGTGGACAGCTTGTTGCGGACGTCGCCGTGGTGGGCGACGTAGGCCTGGGGGTCGACGTGCACCGGGCGCTGCGGGGTGATCGGGATCTCGAAGACGCCACCGTGCGCCATGACGGCGACGGCACCCTGCCCCTGGAGGGTCGTGGTGAACAGGCCCTGGCCGGTGACCTGCCCCCGGACCATGCCCATCACGCCGCCCTGCGAGCCCATGAACATCGTGCCCTGGCGCAGGGTGCCCTCGAAGGCGAGCAGCCGGTCCGCCTCCACGTAGAGCGTGTCCCCGGTGAGGCCGATGACCTGGACGTGGTGACCCCCGTGCCCGAACAGCACGGTCCCGCTGCCCTCGACGGTCATCAGCGGGGTCGCCTCGTTGGCCACCCGGCGCCCGATCATCGACATGATCCCGCCCTGGCCGCCCTGCACGTTGGGCGTGAAGGTCACCTCGCCCTTGTAGGCGAGCATCGCGCCGCGCTGACTGAACAGCCGCTGCCCGGGCAGCACGGTCGCCTCGACCATCTTGGAGTTGATCTCGCGGAAGGCCATGTCACACATCCCCCGCGATCGTGTTCCGCTCGCTCGGCTGTACGTACACCAGCCCGTCCCCCTCGAACCGGATCTGGAAGGCCTCGCCGCCGCCCTCCCCGAACAGCGTGCGGAAGGTCACGCCGGACTGGAAGGACTGCCGGACGTTGCCCTGATGGGCGATGTACGCCCCCGGGTCCACGATCAGCGGGTACTGCTGGCTGACCCGCAGCACGACCGCAGGACCGTCCGACGTGATCGCCGCCTGGCCGGAGCCCTCCACGGTCGTCGTGAACAGCCCGTTGCCCTGCGAGGCGCCGCGCATCCCCGTGAACGTCGTGCCCGTCCTCAGCCCCGCGTCCGTGGCGAGCAGGTTGCTCGACTCCACGTACAGCTTGTCCCCCCGGAGCTCCACGAGATTGATCTCCGAGGCCCGGTCCGCGAACCAGCACGTCCCCTGCCCCCGCACCTCCATCACGGTCATCTGCTCACCGGTGATCCTCCGGGTCACCATCCCCCGCAGGCCCTCACCGCCGCCGCTCAGTTTCTTGAAGGCCATCTGCCCGTCGTACGCGACCATCGAGCCGTTCTTCGCCTTGACGGCATCCCCGGTCATGTCGACGGCGAGCACCTTGCTGCCTTGAAGTCGGAACATCGCCACGCAGCGACGGTAGCCGCCGGATCGGCCCGCCGAACAGGGCCCGGGGGTGGAGAGGCACCCTGACCGCACCCCTAGGGGGAGGGTTTGTCAGAATGGGCGAACGCTTGTGCTCACGTTCACAAAGAGCGACCTGCCTCCCACCGAAGGTGACCCGTGGACCTCAAGACCGCCTCCGCCCTGCGCCGCCTGCGCCTCGTCTCGGCCCCCGAGGCCGTCTCCTTCCTGCTCCTGCTGGTCTGCTCGGTCCTGAAGCGGACCACGGACTTCAACGCGGTGCCGGTGATGGGCATGGTCCACGGCGTCCTGTTCATCCTGTACGTGCTCTTCTGGGCCGACGCCTGGAACCGCACCAAGTGGGGCCCCGGCACCGCCGCCCTCTACTTCGTCCTCTCGGTCCTGCCCACGGGCGGCTTCTTCGCCGAGCGCAAGCTCAAGCGCGCCGCCGAGGCCGAGGTCATCGCCTCCCGCGCCCGCCAGGAAGGAATCGTGAACGCATGATCGTCGCCTTCTCCGTCTCCCCGCTCGGTGTCGGCGAGGACGTGGGCGAGTACGTCGCCGACGCCGTCCGCGTCGTCCGCGAGTCCGGCCTGCCCAACCGCACCGACGCGATGTTCACGTCGATCGAGGGCGAGTGGGACGAGGTCATGGACGTCGTCAAGCGCGCGGTCGCCGCCGTCGAGGCGCGGGCGCCCCGCGTCTCCCTGGTCCTCAAGGCGGACATCCGCCCCGGCGTGACCGACGGACTCACCTCCAAGGTGGCGACGGTGGAACGGCATCTGGCCGAGTAGCCACGCCAATTGACGCGATGAGCCCCTGCCCGCGCGGGCAGGGGCTTTCTTGTGGCGATGCGATTGAGCGATCGCTCAAAGAGGTGTAATTTCCTGTCCAGTGGATTTGAGCGACCGCTCAAACACCGGACGGCACACGGGGGATGCGCATGCGGAACGCGGGGCTCTACATAGAGGCGCGGATCCACGCCTCCCTCGACGACCTCTGGACCCGCACGCAGGATCCCTCCCTGCACCAGCGCTGGGACCTGCGCTTCACCGAGATCACGTATCTCCCGCGCGCGGAGGGTGAGCCTCAGCGTTTTCGGTACGCCACGCGCGTGCTGCCCTTCCTCACCGTCGCCGGCACGGGGGTCTCGGCCGGCGAGAAGGAACGCCCTGACGGGACGCGTACGTCGGCGCTCCGCTTCTCCTCGCCCTGTCGGCTCTCGCTGCTCGCGGAGGGGAGCGGGTACTGGCGTTACGTTCCGGACGGCGACGGGATTCGGTTCCTCACCGGTTACGACTACCGGCCTCGCTGGGGCGTCCTCGGTGCGGCCGCCGACCGCGTTCTCTTCCGCCCGCTGATGGGCTGGGCGACGGCGTGGTCCTTCGACCGGCTCCGGCTGTGGCTGGAACGGGGGATCACACCGGAGCGCGCACGCCGGAACTGGCTGGCGGAACTGGCGGCGCGGGCCGTGGCGATCGTCGTGGCGTGCACCGGCTTCGGGTACGGGGAGGTGGTGCGGCTGACGGGGCCTTTCGCGCCGCTCTTCTTCTACGCGATGCCGTTGCTGACGCTGGTGCTGCTGTCCCTGGCGCTTCTCGCGCCGCCGCTGCCGACGACTCCGGCGGCCCGGCGCTGCCTGCGGACGCCGCCGGCACGCACGCGTGCGCCTCGATTGCTCGGCACTTTGGACAGCTCGGATGCCCTCGACGGCTCGGACACCCTGGATGGCTTGGACACCCTGGACGGCTTGGAGAGCTCGCGATGACTAATCCGTCGATCTTCCGTACGGTCATGGGCGCGGACTTCGATCGACTCCACCCGCAGCTCCGGCGCCGTTTCTCGGTCGGTCTCGCGAGCGGTGAGGCGTGTGTCGGGCGGGGTGTCATGGACCGGATCTGGCACGGCGGGGCGTTCGTGAAGCCGTTCCTCGCGCTCGGGGCCACGCGCAACATCCTGGTACCGCGGGAGGGGCGTGACGTGCCCTTCGTGATCGAGAACGTTCCCTACGTCGACACGTACGGCCGTGAGACGGTGACCTTCGTGCGCACCTTCGACCTTCCCGCCGGACCCCGCCGATTCGACGCCCAGATGGTGCTGGGACCGAAGGGGGACCGTGTCCTCGACTACCTCGGCACGCATCAGCATCTCGCCAGCGATCTGCACCTCCGTGCCGAGCCGGACGGGTCGTTGCTGATCCGGTCCGGTGAACACCGGTTCCGGGAAGGGGTGGTGGATGTGCGGGTGCCCGAACTGATCGGGGCGACGGCGGAGGTCCGTGAGTCGTACGACGACGTGGGCGGCCGGTTCCGTATCCAAGTGCGGGTGGTCAACAAGTACTTCGGGCCGCTGTTCGGTTACGAGGGGTCCTTTCGGGCGACGTACGCGGACATCCGGAGCTGTGGTGTGCGGCCCGGTCTGCGGCCTGTCCGGGAGGAGTCGCGCGCGTGAGTCCCGAGACGGTGAAGTCCCTTGAGACCAAGGCGAAGTTGCTGGAGGGGGCGTTGCGGACGCTCACCGAGCAGGGGATCGCGAAGACGTCGGCGCGGACCGTCGCTGCGGCGGCGGGGGTGAATCAGGCGCTCGTCTTCTACCACTTCGGGTCGGTCGACGAGTTGTTGGCGGCGGCCTGTCGGTACGGGGCGGAGCAGGCGGTCGGGCGGTATCGGGAGCGGTTCGACGCGGTGACGTCTCTGTCCGAACTCCTTGTCGTGGGGCGGGAGATGCATGAGGCGGAGCGGGACGGGGGGCATGTCGCGCTCCTCGGTCAGTTGCTTGCCGGGGCGCAGACTCATGAGGCGCTCGGGCCCGCGACTTCGGCGGGGCTCGATCTGTGGATCGTCGAGATCGAGAAGGTCTTGGTGAGGGTGTTGGGTGGGTCGCCGGTGGGGGAGTTCGTGGATCCGGCGGGGTTGGCTCGGGCGGTGGCGGCGTCGTTCGTGGGGATGGAGTTGTACGAGGGGGTGGATGCGGTGGGGGCGAATTCGGCGTTGGATGCGCTGGATCAACTCGGGCTGTTGGTCTCGGCGTTGGAGGAGCTTGGGCCGGTGGCTCAGCGGGCGGTGCGGCATCGGTTGCGGCGGACGGCTCGTCGCTGAGCGGGCTTTTCTCGCCCCCGCCGCCCCTACCCGTCCCATCCCCAGGGGCGCTGCCCCTTCGACCCCGCCAGGGGGCTC
>NZ_JBSFLV010000069.1:0-48961 GCF_053599215.1 Streptomyces sp. NPDC001002
CGCTTGGCCGGGTCCTGCCAGCCGGGCACCAGCGGGGGGGCGCACCGCCGGAGTTCGGGCTCCGTACCGCCGGAATGCGGGGCCCGAACGCCTCTGCGACGATCGCTGCATGATCACTCGGCTCAGGTCGCTCACCACCCGGTGGACCGTCCTCGTGCCGGTGCTCGCGGTCGTCCTGCTGGCCTTCACCTGGGGACGGGACCTGCCCGGAGCGGTCGTCGCGCTGGTGACGCTGGTCCTCGCCGGGGCCGTACTCGCCGCCGTGCACCACGCCGAGGTCGTCGCCCACAGGGTCGGCGAGCCCTTCGGATCGCTCGTGCTCGCCGTCGCCGTCACGATCATCGAGGTCGCCCTCATCGTCACCCTGATGGCGGACGGCGGCGGCAAGAGCTCGACCCTGGCCCGGGACACGGTCTTCGCGGCCGTCATGATCACCTGCAACGGCATCGTCGGGGTCTGTCTCCTCGTCGCCTCCCTGCGCCACGGTCTCGCGGTCTTCAACCCCGAGGGGACCGGCGCCGCCCTCGCGACGGTCGCCACCCTGGCCACCCTCAGCCTGGTGCTGCCGACCTTCACCACCAGCAAGCCCGGCCCGGAGTTCTCCGGCGTCCAGCTCACCTTCGCCGCGGTCTCCTCGCTGATCCTCTACGGCCTGTTCGTCGCGACCCAGACCGTGCGGCACCGCGACTACTTCCTCCCCATCACCCGCCAGGGCGAGGTGATCACCGGCGACGACCACGCCGACGCCCCCTCGGCCCGTACCGCGCGCATCAGCCTTGGCCTGCTCGGCCTCGCCCTGATCGGTGTCGTCGGCCTGGCCAAGGGCGTTTCGCCGACCATCGAGTCGGGCGTGGAGAAGGCCGGCCTGCACCACGCCGTCGTCGGCGTGATCATCGCCCTGCTGGTGCTGCTCCCCGAGACCATCGCCGCGCTGCGCTCCGCCCGCCGCGACCGGGTGCAGACCAGCCTGAACCTCGCGCTCGGCTCGGCCATGGCCAGCATCGGCCTGACCATCCCCGCCGTCGCCCTGGCGTCGATCTGGCTGTCGGGCCCGCTCGTCCTCGGGCTCGGCTCCACGCACATGGTGCTGCTCGCCCTGACCGTGGTGGTGAGCTCGCTGACCGTGGTGCCGGGCCGGGCCACACCCCTCCAGGGCGGGGTCCATCTCGTGCTGTTCGCCGCCTACTTGGAGCTGGCGATCAATCCATGACCGGTTCCGATCAGACCATGGCTGTTCTGCTCAGATCATGACTGTTCCGATCAGTCCATGACCGGTTCGGCCACGAGCTTCGGCACCGGCCGGGTCTCGGGCAGCAGTGCGAAGCATCCGAGGCTCAGCAGCGCGATCCCCGTCAGATACGCGCCCACACCCCACGGCACCCGCCCGCCCTGCTCGGCCAGCGCCGTCGCCGCGATCGGCGTGAGCGCACCCCCGAGCACACCGCCCAGGTTGTAGCCGACGGCGGCCCCCGTGCAGCGCACCCGGGGCTCGTACAGCTCGGGCAGGTACGCGGCGATCACCCCGAACATCGTGACGAACGCGAGCAGCGCGCCCAGGAAGCCGGCGAACATCAGCAGCGGCTGCCCCGTCGCGAGCAGCGCGACCATCGGGAACATCCACAGCGCGGCGGCCGCGCACCCGGCCAGACACAGCGGTCGGCGCCCGTAGCGGTCGCCGAGCAGCGCGGCCACCGGTGTGAGCGAGCCCTTCACCACCACCGCGGCCATGATGCAGGTCAGCATGACGGTACGGCTCACCCCGAGCCGCTCGGTCCCGTACGCCAGGGACCAGGTCGTGACGGCGTAGAAGATCGCGTAGCCGACGGCGAGCGCCCCGGCCGTCAGCAGGACCAGGCGCCAGTGGTCGCGGGCGACCTCCACGAGCGGCACGCGCGCGAGGTCGTCGATCTCCAGGAACCCGGGGCTCTCGACGAGCGAGGACCGCAGCCACAGCCCGACCGCGGCCAGCACCCCGGCCGCCCAGAACGGCACCCGCCAGCCCCACTGCGCGAACTGCGCGTCGGACAGCGTCGTCGACAGGGCCAGCACCACACCGTTGGCGAGCAGGAACCCCAGGGCGGGCCCGATCTGCGGGAAGCTCGACCACAGCCCCCGCCGCTCGGCCGGCGCGTGCTCGGCCGTCAGCAGCACGGCCCCGCCCCACTCCCCGCCGAGCCCGAGACCCTGCACGAACCGCAGCACCAGGAGCAGCACCGGCGCGGCCACCCCGATCGTGTCGTACGTCGGTACGCAGCCGACCGCGACCGTCGCGCCGCCGGTCAGCAACAGCGAGGCGACCAGGACCGGTCGGCGCCCGCGCCGGTCCCCGATGTGCCCGAACAGCACCGAACCGAGCGGCCGGGCGACGAAGCCGACGCCGAACGTCCCGAAGGCGGCCAGCGTCCCCGCCAGCGGCGAGAACGTCGGGAAGAACAGCGGCCCCAGGACCAGCGCGGCGGCGGTCCCGTAGACGAAGAAGTCGTAGAACTCGATGGCGGTCCCGGCGAGCGAGGCGGTCGCCAGCCGCAGCATGGACGGGGTCCTTACGGTGCGTACATCGTGCATGCCGCGTCAACTACCCACGGTGATCGCGGGTTACGGGGGCGTGCGGGCGCGCGGGGTGGGCGTCAGTAGGTGACGGTGATGCGCCGGGCGGGGCCGTCGACACGGACGAGACCGCCGTAGGGGATGACGAGTTGGGGGTCGGTGTGGCCGAGGTCCACGTCGAAGACGATCGTCGTGTCGGGAGCGTATATACCCATCGCCCGCAGTACCGCCTCGCGCTGTCCGGTGGCGTAACGGGCGCCTTCCGCCGGGTTGTTGGGCCGCTCGAAGGACCAGGTCTTGGGGCGGCCCATGAGCAGCGCGGAGAACCGTTGCAGCAGTCCGCGCTCGCCCATGTTGCGCAGGGTGCGGAACACCTCATCGGCGGCGGGCAGTTCCTCCGAGGTCTCCAGGAACAGCACGTCACCGTCGTACTCGCTCAGGTCGTGCGCGATCTCGCGGTCGGCCATCAGCAGCCAGCCGACGATCTCCAGGCAGCCGCCCCAACTGCGGCCCTCGACCACACGGTCGGCGTTCACCCAGGTCCAGCCGGTGCCGGGGCGGGTCCGCGGTTCCGCGTCGAAGGTGGCCGGGTCGGCCCAGTCGCGGTTGACGTCGTTCCAGCGCTCGGCGGGCCGCAGTTCGTACGCGCCCGATGTGAACAGCGCGGCGCGCAGCGAGTCGGCGGTCTGCGGGTGCAGGGCGCCCGGCCGGCCCAACTCGGTCATCACCGCCGCCCCGTGGAAGCCGACGATCCCGGTGGTGCGCAGAAACGCGAGCAGGTTGGTGTTGTCGCTGAACCCGAAGAACGGCTTCGGGTTCGCCCGGATCAACTCCCGGTCCAGCAGCGGCAGTACGGTGATCTGGTCGTCGCCGCCGATCGACGCCATGACCGCCTTGACGGTCGGATCGGCGAACGCGGCGTGGAGGTCGTCGGCGCGCTCCTGGGGCGTCGAGCCCATCTTCCGGGTCGTCGGATACTCGACCGGCTCAAGCCCGTACTCCTCGCGCAGCCGCGCCAGGCCCAGTTCGTGGGGGAGCGGCAGGATCCCCGGCAGACCCGACGAGGGCGAGACGACGGCTATGCGGTCGCCGGGCGAGGGCTTGGACGGGTACGAGATCGTCGTCATGCCGGGAGGGTACGGGCCGACCCGCGCGCCTCGCATCGTGATAAACCGGGTCCGAGCAGCCGACTTCACCGGACCGGAGGAACCGTGCCCCGCACCCTGGCCAACGCCCCGATCATGATCCTCAACGGGCCCAACCTCAACCTCCTCGGCCAGCGCCAGCCGGAGATCTACGGCCGCGACACCCTCGCCGACGTGGAGGCCCTGTGCGTCAAGGCGGCGGCCGCGCACGGCGGCACGGTGGACTTCCGGCAGTCCAACCACGAGGGCGAGCTGGTCGACTGGATCCACGAGGCACGGCTGAACCACTGCGGGATCGTGATCAACCCCGGCGCCTACTCGCACACCTCGGTTGCGATTCTCGACGCGCTCAACACCTGCGACGGCCTGCCCGTGCTGGAGGTGCACGTCTCCAACATCCACCAGCGCGAGTCCTTCCGGCACCACTCCTACGTCTCGCTGCGCGCCGACGGGGTCATCGCGGGATGCGGGGTCCAGGGGTACGTGTTCGGCGTGGAGCGGGTGGCGGCGCTGGCGGGACCGGCGCAGGCGGAGGCGTGAGCGCCCGGAGGCGTACGACCGTGCAAGCCCTGCCGTAAGTCCCGATGTCCGGGCGCGCGACCCTTACAGCCGGCCCGCCTCCACGATCCGCCGCAGGAACTGCCGTGTGCGCTCCTCCTGCGGGTCGCCGAAGATCTGTTCGGCGCTTCCGCGCTCCAGGACGACCCCTCCGTCCAGAAAACAAACCTGGTCGGCGACGTCCCGCGCGAAGCCCATCTCGTGCGTGGCCAGCACCATCGTCATGCCGTCCGCCTTGAGGTCGCGGACGACCGAGAGGACCTCGCCGACCAGCTCCGGGTCGAGGGCTGCGGTGATCTCGTCGAGCAGCAACAGGCGGGGCCGCACGGCAAGAGCCCGCACGATCGCCACGCGCTGCTGCTGGCCCCCGCTGAGCCGGTCCGGGTACTCGCCCGCCCTGCCGCCGAGCCCCAGCCGCTCCAGCAGCTCCCTGGCCCGCTCCTCGGCCTCCGCGCGGGGCACCCCATGGACGCGGCGCGGGGCGAGGGTGATGTTCTCCAGCACCGTCATGTGCGGGAAGAGGTTGTACGCCTGGAAGACCACGCCGATACGGCGCCGTACCGCGTCCGGGTCGGCGCGTGGGTCGGTGATCTCCTCGCCGTCCAGCCAGATCGCGCCGTCGTCGATGTCCTCAAGGAGATTCGCGCACCGCAGCAGGGTCGACTTGCCGGAACCGGAGGCGCCGATCAGCGCGGTCACCGTGTGCGGGGCGACCTCCAGGTCGACGTCGCGCAGCACGACCGTACCGCCGAAGGTCTTGCGCACGGACTCCATGCGCAGCACGGGCGCGTGCGCGGTCGCGTCGCTCATATCGATCCTCCCTCGGCCCGTCGGCGGTCCATCCGGGCCGTCACCCAGTCCGTGAAGCGGGTCATCGGGATGGTCAGCGCCACGAAGACCAGGCCGGCGACGATGTACGGCGTGTAGTTGAGGCTGCGGCCCACGATGATGTCCGCGGCCCGTACGGCGTCGATCGCGCCGCCGATCGAGACGAGCCCGGTGTCCTTCTGGAGCGACACCAGGTCGTTGAGCAGCGGTGGCACCTGACGGCGCACGGCCTGCGGCAGCACGACGTGGCGCAGCGCCTGCCGGTTGGTGAGACCCAGCGAGCGGGCCGCCGCGCGCTGCGAGGGGTGCACGGACTCGATGCCGGCGCGGAACACCTCGGCCACGTACGCCGAGTACGTCAGTGTGAGCGCCGTACCGCCGAGCCACACCGGGTCGACGGTCACGCCTTGGAGGCGCAGCGCGGGGACACCCAGGACGACGATCATCAGGTTGATGATCAGCGGGAGCCCGCGGAAGAAGTCGGTGTACGCGGCGGCCAGGACGCGCAGCGGGAAGAACACCGGGCCGCGCAGCGTGCGCGCGATGGCGATCAGCATGCCGAGGATCAGCACCGCCACACCGCAGATCAGCAGCAGACGGACGTTCAGCCACAGCCCTTCGAGGACCTTGGGGAACGCCTCGCGCGCGTACTGCCCGTTGAAGAACGTCTCCTTGGTGCGGGGCCAGCCGGGCGCGTTGACGACGACCAGGTAGAGGACGACGCCCGTGACGAGGGTCGACAGCGCGGCGATCGCCGTCGCGCGGCGGGTACGCGCGCGCTTGTGGCGCTCGCGCTCTATTCGCCGCTGCGAGGGGACGTAGCCGTCGTCCCCGCCGGGCATGTCACCGTCGCCGTCCGCGCCCTCCCGGCCGGACTCGTCCTTGGTGACCGTCACTTGAGGACCGGGGCGTCGACGGCGTCGGAGAGCCACTGCTTCTCGATCTTCGCCAGCGTGCCGTCCGTGCGCAGCGCGTCCACGGCGTCCGTGACGCACGAGGTGAGCGCGCTGCCCTTGTCGAGCACGAGCCCGAACTGCTCCGGCGTACCGCCCTGGTTCTCGAACTGCCCGACGATCTTCGCATCCGTCACCTCGGCCGCGGTGATGTAGAAGGCGGTCGGCAGGTCGACGACGATGGCGTCGACCTGGCCGTTCTTCAGCGCGGACTTGGCCTGGTCGTTCTTGGCGTACACGGCCTCCTGCTGCGTCGGCTTCACCACGTCGGTGATGTAGTCGAGGCTGGTGGTGCCGACCTGGGCGCCCAGCTTGAGACCCTTGAGGTCCGCGATGCTGGTCGCCTTGGCCGCCTTGCTGCCCTTGAGTGCGATGACGGCCTGGCGCACGTCGTAGTAGCCGGACGAGAAGTCCACGGCCTTTTTGCGCTCGGTGCTGATGGACACCTGGTTGATGTCGAAGTCGAAGGTCTTCTCGCCGGGCGCGAACGCCTTGTTGAACGGGACGCTCTGCCAGGTGACGGCGCTCTTGTCGTAGCCGAGCTGCTTCGCGACGGCGTACGCGACCGCCGACTCGAAGCCCTCGCCGTTGGCGGGCTTGTCGTCCTTGAACCACGGCTCGTACGCGGGCTCGTCGGTGGCGATCGTCAGC
Organism: Streptomyces sp. NPDC001002; assembly: GCF_053599215.1. NCBI lineage: Bacteria > Bacillati > Actinomycetota > Actinomycetes > Kitasatosporales > Streptomycetaceae > Streptomyces > Streptomyces sp. NPDC001002. Next base: position 6,683 of record NZ_JBSFLV010000069.1, read on the forward strand.
TTGCCGGACGTCTTGGTGGCCAACTTGCCCTTGGCGCAGGCCGTACCGGTCGACGTCGAGGCGTTGTCGCTCGCTTTGTCCTCCGGCTGCGGCGCGCAGCCGACGGCGGTGGCGAGCAGGGCGATGGTGGCGGCGGCGACGGCACGGTGCAGTGCGCGGGGGGCGAGATGCATGGCGGGAGAGTGACAGCCGGACGTCCCGTTTGTCGAGGTCACGACCGTAAATGTCCGCATAGTGGGAAGCGGTGTTGCGGTCTTGTGAACACGCCCGGGCCTGCCAGTTGATCCTGGGCAGCCGCCGGGCCGCCGGCCGAGGGCGGGGATCGATAGACCGGCGGCCCGTACCGCTCAGGAGCCGTCATCCTGTGCGGGGCTGTTACCAGTTGACTACGCAACGAGGTGGGTCGCGAGCGTGCGCATGGGGTCGGCGCGTGTGAAGCGTTCACACGGGGCGCGTTGGGGGAGTGGGGGTGGGGCGTGCGGGCGAGGGTTCGCGCCGGGGCGCGTGCTCATCTGCCTTGCGCCCCACCCGCGTTCGTCACCCGCCGACGTTCACCACCCGCGCGCGTGCCACTCCGGCAGATGCGGGCGTTCCGTGCCGAGCGTCGTGTCGTTGCCGTGGCCCGGGTAGACCCATGTCTCGTCGGGAAGCGTGCCGAAGATCTTCGTCTCGACGTCGTGGATCAGGCTGGCGAACGCCTTCGGGTCCTTGCGGGTGTTGCCGATGCCACCGGGGAACAGGCAGTCGCCGGTGAATACATGGGGATGCCCGTGCGGGTCGTCGTAGACGAGGGCGATCGAACCCGGGGTGTGCCCGACCAGGTGGCGCGCGGTGAGTTCCACGCGCCCCACCCGGATCGTGTCGCCGTCGTCGACGAGGACGTCGGTCGGCACCGGGATGCCTTCGGCGTCGGCGCGGCCCGCGTAGGTGCGGGCGCCGGTGGCCTCGACGACGCGGGCGAGCGCCTGCCAGTGGTCGCCGTGCTGGTGGGTGGTGACGACGGAGGTGATGCCGTCCTCGCCGATCGTGCCGAGCAGGGTGTCCGCGTCGTTGGCCGCGTCGATCAGCAACTGCTCGTCCGTGGCCCGGCAGCGCAGCAGATAGGCGTTGTTGTCCATCGGGCCGACCGCGATCTTGGTGATCATCAAGTCCGGGAGCTCGTGCACGTCCGCCGGGCCGCCGACCGTCACCTGTCCGCTGTACGTCATGGCGGTCAGCCTATAGCGGGCGGCCGGCCCGGGAATCGTGCGCCTCTTTACGGAGGAGGAGGCCTTGGTCTACAGAGGCGGAAGTGCCGGCAGTGCGCCGCCCTGGACAACCAGAGCCGAGCCGTCCCGGCGTCCGGCGAGCCAGCCGAGCAGGTCGGCGGCGGTGCCCTCGACCCCGATCGGGCCTCCCGGCGCGCCGCCGCCCGTCGTCCAGACCCGCCCGCTGTCGCTGCGCAGTCCGGTCGACGGGACGTCCCGGTGCCCGCCGAAGCGCTCTGCCAGGAAATCGATCTCCCGGTCCTTGAACTCGGCCGGCAGATCCTCCAGCTCGTAGCCGATGCCGAGGTCCACGTGGTGCAGCTCCACCTCGATCCAGCGCCGGAACGGCACCCGCGCCGCCGAGTCGGTCACACCGTTGCGCAGCTCCACCGTGCGCGACCAGTCGGCGGGCGCGGCGCCCGTCTCCTGGAAGCGGGCCGCGCTGTCGCGCAGGTCGGCGAGCTGGACGTCGAGGGGGCGGGGCGCGTCCCGCTCGATGTCGGCGTCGCGAGCCTCCCCGTCGACGTACATGGGGCGACCCTCGAAGACGTTCACGAGCGCGTCCGCGTTGCGGGCGAGATGGGCGAGGACATGGCCGCGGGTCCAGCCCGGAAGCCGTGACGGCTCGGCCGTCGAAACGTTGTCCAGTTTGGCGGCTGCGGTGAGCAGCCGGTCGGTCGCGTCACGTACAGACGCCAGGTCATGAGCGTGATCAATCATGCTGCTGACACTAGCCGCGCCACTCCTTTGGGTGAAGGTGGTGAAGCTGTGCCGTAAATCGAATGCACGTGCTATATGGTCGGGTGCGGCGTCGGGCATGCTGGATGGTCGGGGATTGTTGAGCAACTCGGAATCCGACCGGCGTTGTCAGTGGCTCCCCCTAGTCTGAAGAAGGACGGGGGCCTCGCCCCTGTCACTTCTTCTCAAGAAAGGTGCGGACCGGCGTGGCCGACCGTCTCATCGTCCGTGGCGCGCGCGAGCACAACCTGAAGAACGTCTCGCTCGACCTGCCACGCGACTCGCTCATCGTCTTCACGGGCCTGTCCGGGTCGGGCAAGTCCTCCCTGGCCTTCGACACGATCTTCGCCGAGGGCCAGCGGCGCTACGTGGAATCGCTCTCCTCGTACGCCCGTCAGTTCCTCGGCCAGATGGACAAGCCGGACGTCGACTTCATCGAGGGTCTGTCCCCGGCGGTCTCCATCGACCAGAAGTCGACCTCGCGCAACCCGCGCTCCACGGTCGGCACCATCACCGAGGTCTACGACTACCTGCGTCTGCTCTTCGCGCGCATCGGCAAGCCGCACTGTCCCGAGTGCGGCCGCCCGATCTCGCGCCAGTCGCCGCAGGCCATCGTCGACCGCGTCCTGGAGCTGCCCGAGGGCAGCCGCTTCCAGGTGCTGTCCCCGCTGGTGCGCGAGCGCAAGGGCGAGTTCGTCGACCTCTTCGCCGACCTGCAGACCAAGGGCTACAGCCGCGCGCGCGTGGACGGCGAGACCGTCCAGCTCTCCAGCCCGCCCACGCTGAAGAAGCAGGAGAAGCACACCATCGAGGTGGTCATCGACCGCCTCACGGTGAAGGACTCCGCCAAGCGCCGCCTCACCGACTCCGTCGAGACCGCGCTCGGTCTGTCCGGCGGCATGGTCGTGCTCGACTTCGTCGACCTCCCCGAGGACGACCCCGAGCGCGAGCGCATGTTCTCGGAGCACCTGTACTGCTCCTACGACGACCTGTCCTTCGAGGAGCTGGAGCCCCGCTCCTTCTCCTTCAACTCGCCCTTCGGCGCCTGCCCCGACTGCTCCGGCATCGGCACGCGCATGGAGGTCGACCCGGAGCTGATCGTCCCGGACGAGGACAAGTCCCTCGACGAGGGCGCCATCCACCCCTGGTCGCACGGGCACACCAAGGACTACTTCGGCCGGCTCGTCGGCGCCCTCGCGGACGCGCTGGGCTTCCGGACCGACATCCCCTTCGCCGGTCTGCCGCAGCGCGCCAGGAAGGCCCTGCTCTACGGCCACAAGACGCAGATCGAGGTGCGGTACCGCAACAGGTACGGCCGCGAGCGCGTGTACACCACGCCCTTCGAGGGTGCCGTGCCCTTCGTCAAGCGTCGGCACAGCGAGTCGGAGAGCGACGCGAGCCGGGAGCGCTTCGAGGGCTACATGCGCGAGGTGCCCTGTCCGACCTGTCAGGGCACGCGCCTGAAGCCGATCGTCCTCGCCGTCACGGTCATGGGGAAGTCGATCGCCGAGGTCTCCGGCATGTCCATCAGCGACTGCGCGGAGTTCCTGGGCGAGTTGAAGCTCAACGACCGCGACAAGAAGATCGCCGAGCGCGTGCTGAAGGAGGTCAACGAGCGGCTGCGCTTCCTGGTCGACGTCGGCCTGGACTACCTCTCGCTCAACCGCGCGGCCGGCACGCTCTCCGGCGGCGAGGCCCAGCGCATCCGCCTGGCCACCCAGATCGGCTCCGGCCTCGTCGGCGTCCTCTACGTCCTGGACGAGCCGTCGATCGGTCTGCACCAGCGGGACAACCACCGGCTGATCGAGACCCTGGTCCGGCTGCGCGACATGGGCAACACGCTCATCGTCGTCGAGCACGACGAGGACACCATCAAGGTCGCCGACTGGATCGTCGACATCGGCCCCGGCGCGGGCGAGCACGGCGGCAAGGTCGTGCACAGCGGCTCCCTGAAGGAACTGCTCGACAACGCCGAGTCCATGACCGGTCAGTACCTGTCCGGCAAGAAGGCCATCCCGCTGCCCGACATCCGCCGCCCGCTGGACCCGTCCCGCCGGCTCACGGTGCACGGCGCCCGGGAGAACAACCTCCAGGACATCGACGTCTCCTTCCCGCTGGGCGTCTTCACGGCCGTCACGGGTGTGTCGGGATCCGGCAAGTCGACGCTGGTCAATGACATCCTGTACACGCACCTGGCCCGCGAACTGAACGGCGCGAGGAACGTGCCGGGGCGGCACACGCGCGTGGAGGGCGACGACCTCGTCGACAAGGTCGTGCACGTCGACCAGTCGCCGATCGGCCGCACCCCGCGGTCCAACCCGGCGACGTACACCGGCGTCTTCGACCACGTCCGCAAGCTGTTCGCCGAGACGACCGAGGCGAAGGTGCGGGGCTATCTGCCCGGCCGCTTCTCCTTCAACGTCAAGGGCGGCCGCTGCGAGAACTGCGCGGGCGACGGCACGATCAAGATCGAGATGAACTTCCTCCCGGACGTCTACGTCCCGTGCGAGGTCTGCCACGGCGCTCGGTACAACCGGGAGACCCTGGAGGTCCACTACAAGGGCAAGTCCATCGCCGACATCCTGAACATGCCGATCGAGGAGGCCACGGACTTCTTCGAGGCCGTCCCCGCGATCGCCCGCCACCTCACCACCCTCAAGGACGTCGGCCTCGGGTACGTCCGGCTCGGCCAGTCCGCGACCACGCTGTCCGGCGGCGAGGCGCAGCGCGTGAAGCTCGCCAGCGAGCTCCAGCGCCGTTCCACCGGCCGCACGGTCTACGTCCTGGACGAGCCGACCACCGGCCTGCACTTCGAGGACATCAGCAAGCTGCTGACGGTCCTGTCCGGCCTGGTCGACAAGGGCAACACGGTCATCGTCATCGAGCACAACCTCGACGTCATCAAGACCGCCGACTGGGTCGTCGACATGGGCCCCGAGGGCGGCGCGGGCGGCGGCCTCGTGGTCGCCGAGGGCACACCCGAGGAGGTCGCGGGCGTCCCGGCCAGCCACACCGGCAAGTTCCTCCGCGAGATCCTCGACGCCGACCGCATCAGCGACGCGGGCCCGGCGAAGGCGCCCCGCAAGACGGCGGCCAAGAAGGCGGTCGCGGCGAAGTCACCGGCCAAGAAGACGGCGACGGCGAAGACGGCCGCTGCCAAGTCGACGACCACCGCGGCCGCGAAGAAGGCGACCGGCACCACGAAGAAGGCGGCACCCGCGAAGAAGACCACGCGGGCCGGCAAGGCCTGAGCACGTACGGCAACACAGGCAGCGACGGCGCCCCGTGGGTAACTCCCCGCGGGGCGCCGTGCGTTCTCCCGTACCGCGTACTGCCGACCTCTAGACGTCGCCCACTAGATCTCGCCCACCTCGCGCGCGTACGGCGGCTCCGCCCCCGCCCGTGAGCAGGTGATCGCCGCCGCGCGGGCCGCGAAGCTCAGCAGGCGGGTCCAGCCTTCCGTGCCAAGGGCCGACACCCCCTCCGAGGAGAGCGCGTCCAGGACGGTGAGGCCGTGCAGCAGCGCCGCGTTCACGGTGTCGCCGGCGCCGATCGTGTCCACGACGTCGACCTTCGCGCCCGGCACGGAGTACTCCGCGCCCTCCTTGGTGAACGCGGTGAGCCCGGCGCCGCCCCGCGTGATCACGACCGCCGCCGGGCCCTCGGCCAGCCACTCGCGCGGGGTGCCGCCCAGCCACTGGGCGTCCTCCTCGGAGAGCTTGAGCAGCGACACCGAGGGCAGCCAGCCGCGGAACCGGGCCCGGTAGGCGTCCGCGTCGTGGATGAGTCCGGCCCGGATGTTGGGGTCGAGCGCGGTGAAGACACCCTGCGCCGCCGCCGTGCGCATGAGGGACTCGTAGGCGGTCGCGCCCGGTTCCAGGACGAGTGAGCAGGTGCCGAAGGACACGGCTCGGGTCCCGCTGGGGAGTGCCGGGGGAGCGGCGAACAGCCGGTCGGCGGTGCCCTCCACGTAGAAGGAGTACGCGGCCGAACCGTGCGCATCGATCGTGGCGACGGCGAGCGTGGTCGGCTCCGTGCCGCGCTGTACGGCCGACACGTCGACGTCGGCCTTGCGGAGCCCGTCCAGCAGGGCCTCGCCGAAGGCGTCCCGCGAGGTGCGGGAGCAGAAGGCGGTGGGGGAGCCGAGGCGGCCGAGGGCGACGGCCGTGTTGTACGGGCCGCCGCCGAGCGCCGGCTGCAGGCCCGCGAGGGCACCTGTGCCCTGCGGTACCAGGTCGATCAGGGCCTCACCGGCGACGACGATCACGAGTCGGTTCCTTTCCCGGACGGAACGGATGGAGCGGATGGGCTGGATGGGCGGGGCGGAGAGGTCCGCTCGGGGCAGCCGCAGGACGTGCGGTGGACGAAGGTGCAGGCGAGCCGAACCGTCCGGGCGGGCCGGTCCGGGGCGGCGAGACGGTCCAGGAGCAGTCGGACCGCCTGCGCGCCGATCTCCCTGCTGGGCTGGGCGATCGCGGTGAGCCGGGGCGTGAACAGGTCAGCCCAGGCGAAGTCGTCGAAGCAGCACAGAGCGATGTCCTCGGGCACGGACAACCCGCGCTCACGCAGGGCACGCAGCGTGCCGATGGTCATCGCGTTGTTGGCCGTGACCAGCGCGGTCGGCGGGACCGCGAGGGACAGCAGCGCAGCGGTGGCGCGTTCGGCACCGGCCGCCTCGGAGTCGCCGTGCACCAACAGGCGTTCGTCGTACGGGAGTCCCGCGGCGGCGAGTCCGTGCCGGTAGCCGGCGATGCGCTCGCGCGTGGTGCTCAGCCCGGGCAGACCGGCGATCAGGGCGATCCTGCGGTGGCCCAGATCGGCGAGGTGGGTGACCAGGCGGGTGGTGGGTTCGGCGCTCTCGGCGCAGATCTGGTCGTGGCGCGGTACGGCCGACTGCGCGTCGTCCGGCGGGGTGCCGTCGCCTTGCCTGTCCTCCGCCTCCATGCCGATCAACCGGTCCAGGAACACGGCCGGGACCTCGTGGCGTCCGAGATACGCCAGGAGTTCACGCGGATCCGGCGAGGGCGCGACGATCATGCCGTCCACCCGCCGCTCGTGCAGGAGTTGGACGACCTTGCGCTCGTGCACGGGGTCGTCGTGCGGATCGGCGATCAGGAGGCTGTAGCCCTGTTCCAGGGCGGCGGCCTCGACGCCCTGGAGGATCTCCGTGAAGTACGGGTTGCTGATCGCCGACACCGCGAGCCCGATGGAGCGGGTGCGGGAGGTCACCAGGGAACGGGCCAGGGTGTTCGGGGTGTAGCCGAGCCGGTCCATGGCGTCCAGCACGGCCTGGCGGGTGTGGGGGAGAACGGGCCGGGTGTCGTTGAGGACATGGGAGACGGTGGCCACCGACACCCCGGCGTTCCTCGCGACGTCCACCATGGTCGCCAACGTGTGTTCCCCCTCCTGGGCCGCTCGCACAGGCCCTCAGGGCGGGAACGTATCCCATTCGACGGCGGACGTAAACGATTGCGCAAGCGTTTACGCGCCGCCCACCAGGGGCTACTCCCAGTCCCACCCGATCCCCACGATCCCCGTCCGCACCCGCGGTTCGACGAGGTGGACCGAGTGGTGCAGGCCGCTGAGGTGCAGCTCCTGGCGGCCGCTGCGCGGGGCCGCCGCCGAGTGCTGGGCGAACCGGTGGCAGCGGGCCGGCAGCACCTGCTCGTCGAAGCAGACCTGGAGCGCGTACTGACCGCCGGCGGGGCCGAACCCGCGCACGAACTCACGGCACACACCGCCCGTGCCGTCGTCGACGCCGTAACGGAAGAGGAAGGTGTCGCCGGCTCTCAGCCGGGTGTCGAAGAGCAGCTCGGCCACGAGCACACCGGTCTCGTGGTGCACGCGCACGCGTCCCGTGCGGCAGTTCTCCAGCGCGTGCACCCGCATGTGTTCCGGCACGCACCCCGGGTCGCCGTGGTGGACGGCCACGAAGCGGTCGACGCCGTTCTTGTGGGCGCGCACGATGTGGTGCGACTCGCGCCCCGCCAGTTCGCGGTGGGCTCCTATGCGCACCCGCTCGTGGTGGCCCAGGGTGTGCAGCCCGCCGTCCGGCGGCAGGTTCAGCTCGGCCAGCAGCCGGTCCAGGACGCCCGAGGCCTCCACCAGGGAGCGGTAGGTGCGGGCCGCCGGGCGCTGCTCGCAGGTGGGTTCGTCCGGCTCGGCGAGCAGCCGGATCAGGGACTCCTCGGGCAGCTGGAGTATCTCCTCAAGGGCCCGTACCGCCCGCATCGACTCGGGACGCTGCGGGCGCCGGGCGCCCTGCTGCCAGTAACTCAGGCTCGTGACGCCGACCTTGACCCCGTAGCGCGTCAGATGGTGCTGCACCCGCTGCAGCGGCAGTCCGCGGGCGGCGATCGCTGCGCGCAGCGCGACGTGGAAGGGGCCGCCCCGCAGGGCCGAGTCCAGTTCCGCGGTGGCGAGGGCGGCGACGTCCGCGTGCTGTGTGGCGTGCGGCATGCAGAGGGCCTTTCTGTGAAAACACACTTCGGCTGGTCAGACCGGTTCACGCTGGTGATCGGGGCCCTGCCGACGGCGTCGGGGCACGTCTTCACATCCGTACGCCGTCGTTCGAGGCCCCGAGTTCCCCCGCATTGAAGCGTGTTGACCAAGTCCCGACAACACCTGAGGCTCAACCGCGACACACTCCTGGCCGAGACGCGATCGGTGGTCTCAAGTCGGTCCGTCCGTCCCTTCGTCGCCCAGCACCTCCCGGATGGCCTGCGCGGACAGGCGCGACTTGTGCAGGAAGCCGCGGGCCGAACTGGCCGCCACGAGCTCCTGGAAATCCTCCAACGCGTGCGTGGAGATCAGGATGATCACGGAGGAGACGCTGCGGGAGAGGTCCGCCGCGATGTCGAGACCGCTCTCGCCGTCGAGGTCGAGATCCACCAGGACGATGTCGGGAGCCAGTTCCGCGGCTCGCGCGAGAGCCTCGGCACCCGTCGAGGCCATGCCCACGACGGGTATTCCGTCGCGCTCCAGGAGCGTGCGCGCGGCCTCCAGAAACCGGATGCTGTCATCTACGAGGAGACAGCGCATGGACATGCAGACAGCGTGTCAATCGGATGCTGATTGCGCTTTCCGGCTAGCCGGAAGAACTTCGCGAGCCGGGTTACCGGTCACCTGGAATGTGCTGAAGTCCTGTGCCGAACAAGCGGGTTCACGCTTACCCAGCGCAGCGTCACATCACGGCCGGTAGCATGGAGGCGCCCTGGGGAGGCCGCGGTGTCCGGTCGAGTGGGGGTGCGCGATGAAGGCGTCGCCGAGCGGTGCGGGAGTCCGTCGGAGCCGTCGCGCCCTGGTCTCGGGGCTGGTGGTGGTCGCCTTGTTGGTGGCCGGTTGTGGCGGTGGGAGCGACGACTCCACGTCCGACCGGGCGCACCGGGACACGACCTGCGACGGCCGGATCGACGGCACCGCGCATGTCACCATGTGGTTCCACTCGGGCCCGTCGGGCGAGGTCGCCACGCTGCAGAAGCAGGTCAAGGAGTTCAACAGGGCGCAGCGGCAGGTGCGGGTCGAACTCGTGAGCCTGCCCGAGAACCGGCCCTACACCGACCTGGTCGACTCCGCCGCCGCCAGCGGTGACCTGCCGGACCTGCTCGACTTCGACGGCCCGAACCTCTACAGCTACGCCTGGTCGGGCAAGTTGAAGCCGATCGACTCCTGCGTGCCCGGGAAGCTGCGCGAGGATCTGCTGCCCTCGATCCGCCGACAGGGCACGTACAACGGCCGGTTGTGGGGCATCGGCACCTTCGACTCCGGACTCGGGCTGTACGTACGGCCGTCGGTGCTGAAGAAGGCCGGTATCCGGATTCCGCAGGGCACCGCGGACGCCTGGACCGCCGCCGAACTGACGGGCATCCTCGCCGAACTCCGCGAGCGGGGCTACAGGACGCCGCTCGACGTGGGGCTGCTGTACGTGAAGCCGGGCGAGGAGTGGAACACGTACGGCTTCGCTCCCGCCGTATGGTCGGCGGGCGGGGATCTGATCGATCCGCGCACCTACTCGACGGCCGAGGGGTACCTCAACAGCCCTGCCTCCGTAAGGGCGTTGACCGTCATGCAGGACTGGGCCGAGGCGGGGTACATCGATCCGGACAAGGACGAGAAGGCGTTCGACAAGGGGCGCAGTGTCATCTCCTGGAGCGGGCACTGGCGTTATCCCGAGTACACGAAGGCGTTCCCGGGTGATGTGGCGATCGTGCCGCTGCCCGACTTCGGTCGGGGGACCGTCACCGGGATGGGGTCCTACCAGTGGGGCGTCACCGCCGGGACCGCCGACGGGGATGCCGTCTGGCGCTTCCTGGCGTACCTGATGAGGCCGGAGCAGATCCGGCGGATGAGCGTGGCCAACGGCGGGATCCCCGCCACGAACAGCGCCGTGAAGCTCGCGCCGAAGTACGACGCGGGCGGCGGCGAGCACCTGTTCATCGAGCAACTCCGGGACGGTGTCGCGCGACCGCGGCCGCAGACGCCCGCCTATCCCGCGATCACCAGGGCGTTCTCGGACGCCTTCGCGAAGATCATGCTCGACCGGGCGCCTGTCAAGGCCGCGCTCGACCAGGCGGCCGCGGCCGTCGACAAGGACCTGGCGGCCCACGACGGCTATCCGCAGAAGGGGTCATGACCCGGGGCACCCCGCCCCGGCGGCCCCGCGCGGCGACCGCGTTCGCGCTGACCGCCGCCCTGGTCCTGGCGGGCTGCACGGGAGACGGCGCCGACCGCGGCGGCAGGAGGTCCGCGAAGCCGGGCACCGACACGACCTGCGACGGACGGATCGACGGCACCTCGCAGATCGCCGTCTGGTACCACTGGCCCACGGCACACGGCGAGTTGACGACCCTGCGCACCCAGGTGCGGCGGTTCAACGCGTCCCAGCACGACGTCAGGGTCAACCTCATGACCCTTCCGGACGGCGACTACGACGCCGAGGTGCGCGACGCCGCGGCCGGCGGCGACCTGCCGGACCTGCTCGACTTCGACGCCCCGAAGCTCCTCGGCTACGCCTGGGCCGGCCGCCTCCGCCCGCTCGGCTCCTGCCTGCCCGACGCCCTGCGGGCCGACCTGCTGCCCTCGATCCTCCAACAGGGCACGTACGCGGGCCGGTTGTGGGGCATCGGCACCTTCGACTCCGGACTCGGCCTGTACGTACGCCCGTCGGTGCTCAAGAAGGCAGGCATCCGGGTCCCGCGGGGCACCGCGGACGCCTGGACCGCCGCCGAGTTCACGGGCATCCTGAGGAAACTCCGCGAGGAGGGGTACGAGGCGCCGCTCGACCTCGGACTCCGGTACGCGACGCCGGGCGCCGAGTGGAACACGTACGGCTTCGCTCCCGCGGTCTGGTCGGCGGGAGGTGACCTCATCGATCCGAAGAACCACCGCACGGCCGACGGCTATCTGAACTGCGCCGACTCCGTCAGGGCGCTCACCGTCCTGCAGAAGTGGGTCGGGGCCGGGCTCGTCGACGCCGACAAGGACGACAGGGCGTTCACCTCGGGCCGCAGCCCCATCTCCTGGTCGGGGCACTGGAGATGGCGCGAGTACGCCGAGGCGTTCCCGGGCGACCTGACGATCGTGCCGCTGCCCGACTTCGGCCGCGGCACCGTCACCGGGATGGGCTCCTGGCAGTGGGCCCTGCCGGCGACCGGCGCCGACCCGGACGCCGTCTGGCGGTTCCTGGCCTTTCTGCTGAGCCCCGACGAGGTGGTGCGCATGACGGACGTCAACGGCGCGATACCGGCGACCCGGACGGCGAGCGAGCGCACCGCGCAGTTCCGCGCGGCCGGTCCGGAACGGCTCTACATCGAGCAGTTGCAGAACGGCACAGCCCGGCCCCGGCCGCGCACCCCCGCCTACGGCGCGATCACCGACGCGTTCTCCCGCGCCTTCGCGAAGATCGTCCTCGACGGGGCGCCGGTGAAGTCGACGCTCGACGGGGCGGTCGCGGCCATCGACAAGGACCTGGCCGACCACCAGAACTACCCGCCCACCGGCCGGTGAGGTCCCACCATGCGCCGCTCAGAACCCGCGGGACCGAGAGACCGGGGCGACCGCGCGCCAGGCGGACTCCGCGGACTCGGCGGGCTCGGGGGCGAACGCGTCCCCTTCCTCGCCCGCCTCCGGGTCGGCAGCAAGCTGATGCTGCTCGTACTCCTGCCGGTGACCGGGTTGTTGGCGTTCACGGCGTTCAGCGGGGTCGCGCAGTGGGAGGAGGCGCGGACGCTGGGGCGGTTCCACACGGCGACCGAGGTGTCGTTCGCGACCACCGCGGTCTCCGACGCCGTCGCGGGGGAGCGGATCGCCGCCGTGGAGGCCCGGCTGCGCCCCGCGCCGGGCACGGTGGCGAAACGTTCCGCGGCCGAGCGGGCCACCGGCCGGGCCCTGACGCGGGCCGCCGACCGGGCCGTCTCCTGGCCGGAGGTCGACGTCGCCGGTCAGCTCGACGCCGTCAGGCGCCGACTGCACGCGGTGCGGGTGCAGACAGGCACCGGCTCGCTCACCGCCCGTGCGCTCACGCAGGAGTACCAGGGCATCGAGGACGAACTCCTCGACACCGTCGGCGCCTTGGAGGCCGGCCGCCCCACCCGGGCCTCGGGCCGCGCGGCCGACGCGCACGACGCGATCCTGGGCGCCGTCGAGGCCGCCGAACGGGAGCAGGCCGAGATCGCCATCCTGCTCCACGCCCCGCCCGACCAGCGCCCCGCGGCCGTGGGACGCTGGCCCGCCCTGGAGGAGGCCCAGCTGCGGGAGTTCCGGCAGAACACCTCCGACCGGCTGCGGGCCGAGCTGTACAGCACCCAGTTCGAGGCGCCGGGGCGGGCCGTGCGCAAGGTGCGCGACCTGCTCACCGCGCCCGACCCGAAGGCCGCAGCCTGGCCGTCGTACTCCCTCTGGCTGGCCGATTCCACGGCGCGCATCGCCTCATTGCGCGGCATCCAGGACCAAGCCGCGCGCGAACTCGCCGACACGGCCGCGGACGACCTGCGCAGCGCCCGTGTCCGCGCGGTGCGCGACCTCGCCGTCTCCCTCGCCGTACTGGCCGTCGTCACGGTCCTCGCGCTGACCCTGCGGCGCTCGATCACCCGGCCGCTGGGCGAGGTCTCGGCCGGCGCGCGGGCCCTGTCGTCCGGCGATCTGTCGTACGACATCCGCTACGCCGGGCGCGACGAGCTCGGCGACGTCGCCGACACCTTCCGTGAACTGCGGGTCACCACCGAGAAGTTGGCCGCCGAGATCCGGTCCATGAACACGGCGATCGACGGCAACCGGCTCGAACACCGCGCCGACGTCGTCTCGTTCGAGGGCACCTGGTCCCAGCTCCTGGACGGCATGAACGGCACCATGGCGTCCTTCGCGGCGGCGCACGGCCGGCGCAGGAAGGCCGAACGGGAACTGGAGAGCATCTTCAACCTCTCGCCCGACCTGCTGTGCATCACGGGAGTCGACGGCTACTTCAAGCGCGTCAACCCGGCCTTCGAACGCACCCTCGGCTACTCGGGCGAGGAACTGCTGGCCAAGCCGTCCATCGAGTTCGTCCACCGCGAGGACCGGCAGACCACCCGGGTGGCCCTCGACCGGCTGGCCGGCGGTGTCGAACTCGCCGAGTTCGAGAACCGCTACCTGCGCCAGGACGGCACCGAGTGCTGGCTGCTGTGGAGCGCCCGGTCGGTCCCCGAGGAGGGCCTCGTCTACGCCGCCGCCCGCGACGTCACCGAGAGCCGCCGCACCGCGCGGGAACAGAGCGCGCTGCGCCGGGTCGCCACGCGCGTGGCGCACGGCGAGTCGCCGGAACGCGTGTTCGGCGCCGTGGCGGACGAGGTGGGAGACCTGCTGAGCGTCGGCGGCGCGGCCGTGCTGCGCTACGAGTCCGACGGCGCCCTCACGGTCGTCGGCGCCTCGCCCGCCCGCGCGCCGGGTGCCGCGGGCGGGAGCGCCGAGAGCGAGGCGGCGGCACGTGCGGTGGCCCGCACCAGGACCGCCGCGCGCGTGGGGCGCTCGGTGGGGGCGCCGATCGTCGTGGACGGCCGGCTGTGGGGGGTCGTCGTCGCGTCCTCGCCGCTGGAGCCGCTGCCCGACGGGACCGAGTCGCGCCTCGCCGACTTCACCGAGCTGATCGCCACCGCCGTCGCCAAGGCCGACAGCCGCGCCCAGTTGACGGCCTCACGCGCGCGTGTGGTCGCCGCCGGGGACGCCTCCCGGCGCCGTATCGAGCGCGATCTGCACGACGGCGTCCAGCAGCGGCTGGTCGCCCTCCAACTGGACCTGCGGCTGGCCGAGTCCATGATCACCGACCGGACCTCCGAACTCGCCCAGCAGATCGCCTATGTGGGCAAGGGCCTCGACGACGCCTTCCAGGACCTGCTCCAGGTGGCCCGCGGCATCCACCCCGCGATCCTCTCCAAGGGCGGCCTCGGCCCCGCCCTGCGCTCCCTGGCCCGCCGCTCCGCCGTGCCGGTGGAACTCGACCTCCGACTGCCCGCGCAGCGGCTCCCGGAGCAGTTGGAGGTGGCCGCGTACTACGTCACCTCCGAGTGCCTCACCAACGCGGCCAAGCACGCGCACGCGGGCGTGGTGGAGGTCGCGGCGGAGATCCGCGACGAGGTCCTGGAGCTGACCATCCGTGACGACGGCGTGGGCGGCGCCGAACTCGGCCGCGGCTCCGGTCTGATCGGGCTCGTCGACCGGGTCGAGGCGATCGGCGGCACGCTCGACGTCGCCAGCCCGCCGGGACAGGGCACCACCATGAATGTACGGCTGCCGTTGACCGGACCGGCCACGCACGCGTGACCGCCCGGGCGTACGCGGGGGGAGTCGTCGAGGACGGGGGAGCCTTCGACGCGGTGACGTTGCGTACGTCCGGGCGGTCCTTCGGACGGAGAGGCGTCCGTCCGGCTCTGGGGGGCGGTCGAAGCCGCCTACTCGTCCGGCCGCGCGGCCGGTGCGGGCCGCTCCGGTCGCGGCAGCCGCTTGGCGCGGACCAGATCGGGGTCCCTGGGATCCAGAAGGTCGCTCCACGCGTGCGTGTCGGGTGGGTACCGGCGGACGCGGACCGACCGCCGTCGTTTCTCGATCCGCGTCCGCCGCATCTCCCGCAGCCCTTCGATCCACGACCCGCCGGCTCCGGAGTGTGCCCGAACCGGCCGGTCCTCTTGCGTCTGCACTGCTACGAGAATCGCTCGCGAGCGGCCCCGTGTCGTCATGGCAGGCCGCCAATTCCGCTTCCCGCTAGCCGGAACTCCGCCGGTCGGGCAGGCTGTTGAGCGCACCGCATCGGTCGGGCAATCGGTCGGGCAAGGGGAGCGGGGAGCCGGAACCATGGACGCCGCATCACAACGCCCCGTGCGGGGACGGGTCGTCCTCGCCGACGACGACGTGCTGCTCAGGGAGGGACTGGCCAGCCTGTGCGAGCGGGTCGGCTACGAAGTGGTGGGCCAGGCGGGTGATGCGGTCCGGCTGCTGGAGCTGGTCGCGGCCGAGCGCCCCGATCTGGCGATCGTCGACATCAGGATGCCGCCGGACCACTCCACCGAGGGCCTCAAGGCGGCCCGCACGATCCGTGAGCGCCACCCCGGCACCGGCATCCTCGTCCTGTCGGCGTTCGCCGAGGTGGAGGACGCCCTGGAGCTGCTGGCGAGCGGCCAGAAGGTCGGCTATCTCCTCAAGAGCCGCGTCACCGTCGTCGACGAGTTCATCGAGGCCCTGGAGCGGATCAACCGGGGCGGCTCGGTCGTCGACCCCTCCTTGGTGCAGGAGCTGTTCTCGGCCCAGCGCCGTGACGACCCGCTCTCCCACCTCAGCGCCCGCGAGCGCGAGGTCCTGGCGTTGATGGCCGAGGGCCGCTCCAACGCCGGCATCGGCCGCCGGCTGTGGGTCACCGAGGGCACCGTCGAGAAGCACGTCCGCAGCATCCTGGGCAAGCTCAGCCTCCAGGAGGACACCGACGACCACCGCCGGGTCCTTGCCGTTCTCACCTTCCTGGAATCGCGCTAGGACCATCACGCCAGGACTTGTGCGGGGGTTGTCCACAGGCTCGTCGCGGTGTCAGTGCGCGCCAGTAGGGTGGGAGACATGGCCGATCCCTCCAGCTACCGCCCCAGGCCGGGTGAGATCCCGGACTCTCCCGGGGTGTACAGGTTCCGTGACGAGCACCGCCGGGTGATCTACGTCGGAAAGGCGAAGAGCCTGCGCCAGCGCCTGGCGAACTACTTCCAGGACCTGGCGAACCTGCACCCGCGCACCCGGACGATGGTCACCACGGCCGCGTCCGTGGAGTGGACGGTGGTGTCCACGGAGGTCGAGGCCCTCCAGCTGGAGTACTCCTGGATCAAGGAGTACGACCCGCGGTTCAACGTGAAGTACCGCGACGACAAGAGCTACCCGTACCTCGCGGTGACGATGAACGAGGAGTTCCCGCGCGTACAGGTGATGCGCGGTCACAAGCGCAAGGGCGTCCGGTACTTCGGACCGTACGGACACGCGTGGGCCATCCGCGACACCGTCGACCTCCTGCTGCGCGTCTTCCCCGTCCGCACCTGCTCCGCCGGCGTCTTCAAGAACGCCACCCGCACCGGCCGCCCCTGTCTGCTCGGCTACATCGGCAAGTGCTCCGCCCCCTGCGTCGGCCGCGTCTCCGAGGAGGAGCACCGCGAACTGGCCGAGGAGTTCTGCGACTTCATGGCCGGCCGCACGGGCACCTACCTGCGCCGCCTGGAGAAGCAGATGGAGGCGGCGGCCGAGGAGATGGAGTACGAGCGGGCGGCCCGCCTGCGCGACGACATCGGGGCGCTGAAGAAGGCGATGGAGAAGAGCGCGGTCGTCCTCGCGGACGCGACCGACGCCGACCTGATCGCGGTCGCCGAGGACGAGCTGGAGGCGGCCGTCCAGATCTTCCACGTGCGCGGCGGACGCGTGCGCGGCCAGCGCGGCTGGGTCACCGACAAGGTCGAGGAGGTCACCACCGCCGGCCTCGTCGAGCACGCCCTCCAGCAGCTCTACGGCGAGGAGAAGGGCGACGCGGTCCCCAAGGAGGTGCTCGTGCCGGCCCTGCCCGACCCGGTCGAGCCCGTCCAGGAGTGGCTCACCGAGCGGCGCGGGTCGATCGTGTCGCTGCGCATCCCGCAGCGCGGCGACAAGAAGGCCCTGATGGAGACCGTGGAGCGCAACGCCCAGCAGGCGCTCGCCCTGCACAAGACCAAGCGCGCCTCCGACCTCACCACGCGCTCGCGCGCCCTGGAGGAGATCGCCGAGGCCCTCGACCTGGTCAGCGCCCCGCTGCGGATCGAGTGCTACGACATCTCGCACCTCCAGGGCGACGACGTGGTGGCCTCCATGGTCGTCTTCGAGGACGGCCTGCAGCGCAAGAGCGAGTACCGCCGCTTCCAGATCAAGGGTTTCGAGGGCCAGGACGACGTCCGCTCCATGCACGAGGTGATCACCCGCCGCTTCCGGCGCTACCTCGCCGACAAGGAGAAGACCGGCGAGTGGGCGGACGGCGAGGACTCGTTCACCGAGGAGGACGGCCGCCCCAAGCGCTTCGCGTACCCGCCCCAGCTCGTCGTCGTCGACGGCGGTCAGCCGCAGGTCGCGGCGGCCAAGAAGGCGCTGGACGAGCTGGGCATCGACGATGTCGCCGTGTGCGGCCTCGCCAAGCGCCTGGAGGAGGTCTGGCTCCCGGACGACGACGACCCGGTGGTCCTGCCCCGCAGCAGCGAGGGCCTCTACCTGCTGCAACGCGTCCGCGACGAGGCACACCGCTTCGCGATCACCTACCAGCGTTCCAAACGGGCCAAGCGGTTCCGCTCCAGCCCACTGGACGACGTCCCCGGTCTCGGAGACGCGCGCAAGCAGGCTCTTCTTAAGCATTTCGGTTCGCTGAAGAAACTTCGATCCGCCACCATCGACCAGATCTGCGAGGTGCCCGGCATAGGCCGCAAGACGGCCGAGACGATCGCCGTGGCACTCGCCCAGGCGGCCCCGGCCGCACCCGCTGTGAACACGGCGACTGGAGAGATCATGGAAGAGGAACCGGGCACGACGGTTTCCGGTGGGCAGCCCGTGACGACGGGCGCCCCGGACGAACGACGGGGGCAGGAGACATGACGGTGAACAAGGACAATGAGCAACAGGACCAAGGCGGAGACGGAGCACAGGTGAGTACGGGCACGACCGGCGAGACGACCGCGCCCGCGGACGCGGCCATCCCCGAGCTGGTGATCATCTCCGGCATGTCCGGGGCAGGGCGGTCCACGGCCGCGAAGTGTCTGGAGGACCTCGGCTGGTTCGTCGTGGACAACCTGCCGCCCGCGCTGATCCCCACCATGGTGGAGCTCGGCGCCCGCTCGCAGGGCAACGTGGCACGGATCGCGGTCGTCGTCGACGTCCGCGGCCGCCGCTTCTTCGACAACCTGCGCGAGTCCCTCGCCGACCTCGACAGCCGGGGCGTCACCCGCCGGATCGTCTTCCTGGAGTCCTCCGACGACGCCCTGGTCCGCCGCTTCGAGTCCGTGCGCCGCCCGCACCCCCTCCAGGGCGACGGCCGCATCGTCGACGGCATCGCCGCCGAGCGCGAGCTGCTGCGCGAGCTGCGCGGCGACGCCGACCTGGTGATCGACACCTCCAGCCTCAACGTGCACGAGCTGCGCGCCAAGATGGACGCCCAGTTCGCCGGCGAGGAGGAGCCCGAGCTGCGGGCCACCGTCATGTCCTTCGGCTTCAAGTACGGCCTCCCGGTCGACGCCGACCTCGTCGCCGACATGCGCTTCCTGCCCAACCCGCACTGGATCCCGGAGCTGCGCCCCTTCAACGGCCTCAACGAGGAGGTCTCGGCGTACGTCTTCAACCAGCCCGGCGCCAAGGAGTTCCTCGACCGCTACGCCGAACTGCTGCGGCTCATCGCGGCCGGCTACCGCCGCGAGGGCAAGCGGTACGTGACCATCGCGATCGGCTGCACCGGCGGCAAGCACCGCTCGGTCGCCACCGCGGAGAAGCTCGCCGCGCGCCTGGTGGCCGAGGGCGTGGAGACGGTGGTCGTGCACCGGGACATGGGACGGGAATGACAGGACGTAGTCCGCGGCTGAGCATGCTGCGCAGGGCGGTGCCCGAGGCGCGTACGACCCGGCCCGTCGAGGCCCGCGGCGGCAAGCCGCGCCGTCGTGGCGCCCAGCCCAAGGTCGTCGCCCTGGGCGGCGGCATGGGCCTGTCCGCCTCGCTCGCCGCACTGCGCCGGATCACCGGCGACCTCACCGCCGTCGTCACGGTGGCCGACGACGGCGGCTCCAGCGGCCGGCTGCGGGACGAACTGGGCGTGCTGCCGCCCGGCGACCTGCGCAAGGCACTGGCCGCGCTGTGCGGCGACGACGACTGGGGCCAGACCTGGGCCCGGGTCATCCAGCACCGCTTCCAGTCCAAGGGCGACCTGCACGAACACGCCGTCGGCAATCTGCTGATCGTCGCCCTGTGGGAGCAGCTCGGCGACCACGTCCAGGCCCTCGACCTGGTCGGCAAGCTGCTGGGTGCGCACGGGCGCGTGCTGCCCATGTCCGCCGTACCCCTGGAGCTGCAGGCCCTGGTCAAGGGCCACGACCCGGACCGGCCGGAGGACGTCGACACGGTCCGCGGCCAGGCGACCGTGGCGCTCACCACCGGCGAGGTGCAGTCCGTGCACCTCGTACCGAACGACCCGCCGGCCGTCCCCGAGGCCGTCGAGGCGGTCCTCGACGCCGACTGGGTCGTGCTCGGCCCCGGCTCCTGGTTCTCCTCGGTCATCCCGCACCTGCTGGTGCCGGAACTGCTCGACGCGCTCACCCAGACGAAGGCCCGCCGGGTGCTCTCGCTGAACCTCGCGCCGCAGCCCGGAGAAACCGACGGCTTCTCACCGCAGCGTCATTTGGAGGTTTTGGGACGACACGCCCCTAAACTCGCCCTGGACGTGGTGCTGGCCGACGAGGCCGCCGTGCCCGATCGCGATGTGCTCACCGAGGCCGCCAAGCGGCTCGGAGCCGCGGTCGAGCTGGCCCCCGTGGCCCGGAACGACGGAACTCCGAGGCACGACCCGGAGCTGCTGGCCGCCGCGTACGACCGTATTTTTCGGATGCATGGAAGGATCGGCCCATGGCGATGACGGCAGCGGTGAAGGATGAGATCTCCCGGCTCCCCGTCACCCGGACCTGCTGCAGAAAGGCGGAGGTCTCCGCGATTCTGCGGTTCGCCGGCGGCCTTCACCTGGTCAGCGGGCGCATCGTGATCGAGGCGGAGCTGGACACCGCGATGGCGGCCCGGCGCCTGAAGCGGGACATCCTGGAGATCTTCGGGCACAGCTCCGAACTGATCGTGATGGCACCCGGCGGACTGCGCCGCGGCTCGCGGTACGTGGTGCGGGTGGTCGCCGGCGGGGATCAGCTGGCCCGCCAGACCGGCCTGGTGGACGGCCGCGGCCGGCCGATCCGCGGACTGCCCCCGCAGGTGGTCTCGGGGGCCACCTGCGACGCGGAGGCGGCCTGGCGCGGCGCCTTCCTGGCGCACGGCTCGCTCACCGAGCCCGGCCGCTCCTCCTCTCTTGAGGTGACCTGCCCGGGCCCCGAGGCCGCGCTCGCGCTGGTCGGCGCCGCCCGCCGCCTGTCGATCGCCGCGAAGGCCCGCGAGGTGCGCGGTGTGGACCGGGTGGTCGTCCGGGACGGCGACGCGATCGGCGCCCTGCTCACCCGGCTCGGCGCGCACGAGTCGGTGCTGGCCTGGGAGGAGCGCCGGATGCGCCGCGAGGTGCGGGCCACGGCGAACCGTCTCGCCAACTTCGACGACGCCAACCTGCGCCGCTCCGCCCGGGCCGCCGTCGCCGCCGGCGCCCGCGTCCAGCGCGCCCTGGAGATCCTCGCGGACGACGTCCCCGAGCACCTCGCCGCCGCGGGCCGGCTGCGCATGGACCACAAGCAGGCCTCCCTGGAGGAGCTGGGCTCGCTCGCCGACCCGCCGCTGACCAAGGACGCGGTTGCGGGCCGGATCCGCCGGCTGCTCGCGATGGCCGACAAGCGCGCCTCCGACCTCGGCATCCCGGGCACGGAGTCCAGCATCACGGAGGAGATGGCCGACAACCTGGTCGGCTGACTCATCCGCAAGCGCAACACGCCGGTGCCGATGGCCATTTGGGTGATCGGTACCGGCGTTCGGGTGTTCTGCTTCACCAGTCTTTGAGGCCCCCTTGACTCGGCTGTGAACTGGCATGAGCCTGGCAACCGTTCGTCACCGTGACGAAAGATTGCTAGGGGGGTTCATGAGACCCAGAGCGAGAGCGATCCTCGCTGCCGGAGCGCTTCTGATCGGCGGTGCGAGTCTCGCGCCCGTCGCCCAGGCCCAGAGCGGAAGCCCGGCCACGTCCGACCCGAACGAGGTCAAGGTCTTCCGCGCCGACGTCACCAAGCAGCAGGTACCCCTGCTGCTGGCCGCCGGACAGGACAGCCACGAACTCGGCGAGGCGGTGCCCGACAAGGGCAAGGCGCCCGTCGAGGTCTACCTCACCGACCAGCAGGCACAGAAGCTGGAAGGCCAGGGCGTCGATCTCACCGAGCACACACTGTCGGCCAAGGCGGAGAAGCGCGTCGACGCGGCCGCCGAGGGCGTGTTCCGCCCGTACAGCGGTGCCGGCGGCCTCAAGGAGGAGATCGTCAAGGCCGGCCAGGACAACCCCGGCCTCACCAAGGTCGTGTCCATCGGCAAGACGATCAATGGCCAGGACATCCTCGCGCTCAAACTGACCAAGGGCGCGAAGCAGTCCAAGGACGGCGCCAAGCCGTCCGTCCTCTACATGTCCAACCAGCACGCGCGCGAGTGGATCACGCCGGAGATGACCCGGCGCCTGATGCACTACTACCTGGACAACTACAAGACCGACAAGCGCGTCAAGAAGATCGTCGACTCCACCGAGCTGTGGTTCGTGCTCTCGGCCAACCCCGACGGCTACGACTACACCTTCAAGGACGCCGCCAACCGCCTGTGGCGCAAGAACCTGCGGGACGTCAACGGCGACGGCGTCATCTCCACCGGCGACGGCGTCGACCTCAACCGCAACTTCGCCTACAAGTGGGGCTACGACGACGAGGGTTCGTCCCCCAACCCCACCAGCGAGACCTACCGCGGCGCGAGCCCCGCGTCCGAGCCCGAGACCAAGGCGCTCGACGCCTTCGAGAAGCGGATCGGCTTCTCGTACGGCATCAACTACCACTCCGCCGCGGAACTCCTCCTCTACGGTGTCGGGTGGCAGGTGGCCACTCCCACCCCCGACGACGTGATCTACAAGGCGCTGGCCGGCACGCCGGAGAACTCCGCGATCCCCGGCTACCACCCGCAGGTCTCCTCGGAGCTGTACACCACCAACGGCGAGGCCGACGGACACGCGGGCAACGTCAACGGCATGTCGATGTTCACCCCCGAGATGTCCACCTGCCAGACCGCGTCGAACATCGACCCCAACGACCAGTGGAACGCGGCCGACTGCCAGTCCGGGTTCAACTTCCCGGACGACGAGAAGCTGATCCAGGACGAGTTCGCGAAGAACGTCCCGTTCGCGCTGTCGGTCGCCGAGACCGCCAAGCACCCCGACACGCCGTCCTCCTCGGTCGGCCTGAGCGCCGCCGACTTCACCCCGGCGAAGTTCACCACCTCGTACTCGCGCGGCGCCGACCAGGAGGT
Organism: Streptomyces sp. NPDC001002; assembly: GCF_053599215.1. Taxonomy (NCBI): domain Bacteria; kingdom Bacillati; phylum Actinomycetota; class Actinomycetes; order Kitasatosporales; family Streptomycetaceae; genus Streptomyces; species Streptomyces sp. NPDC001002. The sequence continues at coordinate 29,353 of NZ_JBSFLV010000069.1, forward strand.
CTCCGTCGTCGTCCGCAAGGCCATCCGCGACAAGGAGCTCAAGTACCGCGTCAACGGCGGCCGTACGCTCGACATGGCGCTCAAGTCCTGGCAGGGCGGCGAGACCTACGGTGGTGAGGACAACCTGCACTTCGACGAGTACCGGGCCAAGGTCAAGGACGGCGTCCCGGGCGACAAGGTCGAGGTGTGGTTCACCGGCGAGACCAAGGCCGGCAAGAAGGTCTCCAGCGAGCACTTCACCTACACCGTCGCCCAGCGCGCCAAGGCCGACACCCTGGTCGTCGCCGAGGAGGGCGCCGCGGCCACGCAGGCGCAGACCTACGTCGACGCGCTGAAGGCCAACGGCCGCAAGGCACTTGTGTGGGACGTCGCCACCCAGGGCGCGCCCGACGCGCTCGGCGTGCTGGACCACTTCGCCACCGTCGTCCACTACACCGGCGCGAGCACCCCCGGCATCGCCACCCAGCTCCAGCTGCGTGCCTTCCTCAACGAGGGCGGCAAGCTGATCGAGGCGGGCGAGCAGGCCGGCGGAAACGTCAACCTGGGCGACGGCACCCTGTCGAACGACTTCAGCCAGTACTACCTGGGCGCCTACTCGCGTACGTCCACCCCCGGGGCCACCGGCTTCACCGGCGCCGGCAAGCTCGACGGCTTCAGCGGGGCCCTCGGCGCCGCCGCCGGCAACCCGCTCGACCGGGCGGGCACCTACGGCGTCACCTCCGAGGAGCTGTCCCCGGCCACCTACCCGCAGTTCGCCAGCGCGGGCGCGGGCCAGTTCGCCGGGACCGTCAACCCCTATGGGCCGTACGCCGGTTCGTACATGGCCGCGGCCGTGCACACCGACGACGCGTACAAGCGCCTCACCCGCACCGTCGACCTGGGCGCGGTGACCGCGGCCGACCAACCGACCCTGCGCACCCAGCTGTTGTGGGACACCGAGCCCGGTTACGACAACGCCGTCGTCGAGGTGCACACCGTCGGCGGCGACGACTGGACCACGCTCCCCGAGAAGGACGGCGCGACCAGGACCACCGTCCCGGCCGAGTGCGGCGCCGGCTTCTACATCGGTGAACACCCGTGGCTGAAGCACTATCTGACGCTGGCCGGCGGCTCCTGCACCGCCACCGGCACGTCCGGCACCTGGAACGCCCTCACCGGCGCCTCCAACGGCTGGCAGCAGGTCAACTTCGACCTGAGCGCCTACGCGGGCAAGAGCATCGAGGTCTCGATCAGCTACGTCACCGACCCCGGCAGCGGCGGTCACGGCGTGCTGGCCGACGACGCCTCGCTGGTCGTGCGCGGCGCCGCCACCCAGACCGAGGGCTTCGAGACGTCGCTGGGCGCCTGGAGCGCCTCCGGACCGCCCGCGGGCAGCCCGGGCGTCCTCAAGGACTGGACGCGCACGGGGACCCTGTTCAGGACGTACGGCGGGGTCACCACCGACCGGACCGTGCTGCTGGGCTTCGGCCTGGAGCACGTCACCGCGGCGGCCGACCGCAACGCCCTCGTCAAGAAGGCCCTCGCGGCCCTGGAAGGGTGAGTTCCGGGGTGAATTCCCTGGTCAACCATGACTAGCAGACCGTAGTCAAAACGAGTGATCCGGTCTGACGGCCCGGGCGGTCCGTACCCCTACTGGCGGGTACGGACCGCCTGCCCGTGTATGGGGCATCTCGATGTCACCACGGGGGCCGCAGGGAGGTAGGGTCGTGGGTGGTCGGGGACATCCCAAAACAGCTCGCCGGCACCGCATAGTCGGCGTACCAACGAGGAGATCGGTTCGTGACGATCCGCGTAGGCATCAACGGCTTCGGTCGTATCGGACGTAACTACTTCCGCGCGCTCCTGGAGCAGGGTGCGGACATCGAGATCGTGGCTGTCAACGACCTGGGTGACACCGCGACCACCGCGCACCTGCTGAAGTACGACACCATCCTCGGCCGCCTCAAGGCCGAGGTGTCGCACACCGCCGACACCATCACCGTCGACGGTCACACCATCAAGGTGCTGTCCGAGCGCAACCCCTCGGACATCCCGTGGGGCGAGCTGGGCGTCGACATCGTCATCGAGTCGACCGGCATCTTCACGAAGAAGGACGACGCCGCCAAGCACATCGCCGGCGGCGCCAAGAAGGTCCTCATCTCGGCTCCGGCCAAGGACGAGGACATCACCATCGTGATGGGTGTCAACCAGGACAAGTACGACGCGGCCAACCACCACGTCATCTCCAACGCCTCCTGCACCACCAACTGCGTGGCGCCGATGGCCAAGGTGCTCGACGAGAACTTCGGCATCGTCAAGGGCCTGATGACGACGGTGCACGCGTACACGAACGACCAGCGCATCCTGGACTTCCCGCACAAGGACCTGCGCCGCGCGCGTGCCGCCGCCGAGAACATCATCCCGACCACCACGGGTGCCGCCAAGGCCACCGCGCTGGTCCTGCCGCAGCTCAAGGGCAAGCTCGACGGCATCGCGATGCGCGTCCCGGTCCCGACCGGTTCCGCCACCGACCTGGTGGTGACGCTGCAGCGCGAGGTCACCAAGGACGAGGTCAACGCCGCGTTCAAGAAGGCCTCCGAGGACGGCGACCTGAAGGACTACCTGGCGTACACCGAGGACGAGATCGTCTCCTCGGACATCGTCGGCGACCCGGCCTCCTGCACCTTCGACTCCTCCCTGACCATGGTCCAGGAGGGCAACACGGTGAAGATCCTCGGCTGGTACGACAACGAGTGGGGCTACTCCAACCGCCTCGTCGACCTCACGGTCTTCGTCGGCGACCAGCTCTGATCGCCGAAGCAGGCACCTCGATGTGAGTGCAGGGCTCGGGCAGCGCACGGCCGCGCCGCCCGAGCCCTCACGCGCGTGTTCAGCCCTCGTTCGATCCAGAGCCCTCCTCAGGAGCCTTCTCCCATGAAGACCATCGACGAACTTCTCTCCGAAGGCGTGGACGGCAAGCGGGTCTTCGTCCGCGCCGACCTCAACGTCCCGCTGGCCGACGGCCTCATCACCGACGACGGCCGCATCCGCGCCGTCCTGCCCACCATCAAGGCTCTCGTCGAGGCGGGCGCCAAGGTGATCGTCGCCTCCCACCTGGGCCGTCCCAAGGGCGCCCCGGACCCGGCGTTCTCCCTGCTGCAGCCCGCCGAGCGACTCGCCGAACTGCTCGGCGCCCCCGTCGCGTTCGCCCAGGACACCACCGGCCCCGCCGCCCACGACGCGGTGCGCGGCCTGGAGCCCGGCCAGGTCGCGGTCATCGAGAACCTGCGCTTCAACGCCGGCGAGACGTCGAAGGACGACGTCGAGCGCGGCGAGTTCGCGGACCAACTCGCCGCTCTCGCCGACGTGTACGTCGGTGACGGCTTCGGCGCGGTGCACCGCAAGCACGCCTCCGTCTTCGACCTCCCGGCCCGGCTGCCGCACTACGCCGGCTACCTCATCGCCACCGAGGTCGACGTCCTGAAGAAGCTCACCGAGGACGTCCAGCGGCCCTACGTCGTCGCCCTCGGCGGCTCCAAGGTCTCCGACAAGCTCGCCGTCATCGACCAGCTGCTCGGCAAGGCCGACCGGCTGCTCATCGGCGGCGGCATGGCCTTCACCTTCCTCAAGGCCAAGGGCTACGAGATCGGCGCCTCCCTGGTCCAGGACGACCAGCTGGCCGCCGTCACCGAGTACGTCGAGCGCGCGGAGAAGAACGGCGTCGAACTCGTCGTCCCCGTGGACGTCGTGGTCGCGGGCCAGTTCCCCGACCTGAAGACGAAGGCTCCGGCCGGCCCGACCACCGTCGCCGCGGACGCGATCCCCGCCGACCAGATGGGCCTCGACATCGGTCCCGAGACCGGTGCCCTGTACGCCTCGAAGATCGCCGACGCGGCCACCGTTTTCTGGAACGGCCCGATGGGCGTCTTCGAGCACCCCGATTTCGCCGAGGGCACCAAGGCGGTCGCCCAGGCCCTCGTCGACTCCCAGGCCTTCACGGTCGTCGGCGGTGGCGACTCCGCCGCCGCCGTCCGCATCCTGGGCTTCGACGAGAAGGCATTCGGACACATCTCGACCGGTGGCGGCGCCTCCCTCGAATACCTCGAGGGCAAGACGCTCCCCGGTCTCGCCGCACTGGAGGACTGACCGCAATGGCTCCATCTGTTTCTTCCGGACGCACGCCGATCATGGCGGGCAACTGGAAGATGAACCTCAACCACCTCGAAGCCATCGCGCACGTCCAGAAGCTCGCCTTCGCGCTGGCCGACAAGGACTACGAGGCCGTCGAGGTCGCCGTGCTGCCGCCCTTCACCGACCTGCGCTCCGTGCAGACCCTGGTGGACGGCGACAAGCTCAAGATCAAGTACGGCGCCCAGGACCTCTCGGCGTACGACTCCGGCGCCTACACCGGCGAGATCTCCGGCTCGATGCTGGCCAAGCTGAAGTGCACGTACGTGGCCGTCGGCCACTCCGAGCGCAGGCAGTACCACGCCGAGACCGACGAGATCGTCAACGCCAAGGTCAAGGCCGCCTTCAAGCACGGTCTGACCCCGATCCTGTGCGTCGGCGAGGAGCTGGACGTCCGCGAGGCGGGCAACCACGTCGCGCACACGCTCGGCCAGGTCGAGGGCGGCCTCAAGGACGTCACGGCCGAGCAGGCCGAGTCGATCGTGATCGCCTACGAGCCCGTCTGGGCCATCGGCACCGGCAAGGTCTGCGGCTCCGAGGACGCCCAGGAGGTCTGCAAGGCCATCCGCGGCAAGCTCGCCGAGCTGTACACCCAGGAGCTGGCCGACCAGGTCCGCATCCAGTACGGCGGCTCCGTCAAGGCGGGCAACGTGGCCGAGATCATGGCCCAGCCCGACGTCGACGGCGCCCTGGTCGGCGGTGCCTCGCTGGACGCCGACGAGTTCGTCAAGATCGTGCGCTTCCGGGACCAGTAGGTAGGCCCCGGCGGCGATCCGTCGTACCCTTGCGGGGGCACAGCCTGGCTGTGCCCCCGTCGTTCATCCGAATCCGAGAGAGTTGGTCCAGCCGTGGTTTTGGGGTTCTCGATCGCCCTGATCGTCTTCAGCCTGCTGATGATGCTGCTGGTGCTGATGCACAAGGGCAAGGGCGGCGGCCTGTCCGACATGTTCGGTGGCGGCATGCAGTCGTCCGTCGGTGGCTCCTCGGTCGCCGAGCGCAACCTGGACCGGATCACCCTGGTGGTCGGTCTCGCCTGGTTCGCGTGCATCATCGTCCTCGGCCTGCTGATGAAGACGAACAACTGACCCGGGCGCACATTCCGCACGCATTCCGCACGTAAGGCCCCATGTTCGGTACGCGCAGCTGAGCGCGGCCTATCATGGGGCTTGCGTCTAGGTGTGGGGGCTGTAACTCCAATCACTGGACGCGCGTTGGGCCTTACGTAGACTGAGGCGCTCGCAACGAAGCGAAACGCCGACTCGCTTCGCGGCACCATCACGCAGGGAGTTACGACCGTGGCAAGTGGCAACGCGATCCGAGGAAGCCGGGTCGGGGCGGGGCCGATGGGCGAGGCCGAGCGCGGCGAGTCCGCGCCGCGTCTGCGCATCTCCTTCTGGTGCTCCAACGGGCATGAGACGCAGCCCAGCTTCGCCAGCGACGCGCAGGTTCCCGACACCTGGGACTGCCCGCGCTGCGGCTTCCCCGCCGGCCAGGACCGGGACAACCCGCCGGACCCGCCGCGCACCGAGCCCTACAAGACGCACCTCGCGTACGTACGGGAGCGGCGCAGTGACGCGGACGGCGAGGCGATCCTCGCCGAAGCGCTCGCCAAACTGCGGGGCGAGATCTAGGAGTTGGGAACCGGCCGGGCACCGAGGGGTGTCGGGTCGGACCTGTTTCGGCCCCCGACGACCGGTCGGCTCCGGGCCGATTGTCAGTGCTGACCTCTACGGTTTGTGCATCGCCTGGTGCGGATGCGAATCGTGAGGGGGAGCGGTGGCGGTCGAGACGGGGGACGTGCGCGCGCCCGCATGGCGCGGGGGATTCGGGCGGCTGTGGACGGCCGCCGTGGTCTCGCGCTTCGGAGACGCGCTGCGGGGCTCGGCGCTGCCCCTGCTCGCCACCTCGCTGACCGACCGCCCCCTGCTCATCGCCTCCGTGACCGCCTGCGGCTATCTGCCCTGGCTCGTCTTCGGGCTGCTCGGCGGCGCGGTCGCGGACCGGGTCGACCAGCGCCGCGCGATGTGGACGGTGGACGCGGTACGAGGCCTGCTCGTCGCCGCCTTCGCCGGGGCCGTCGCACTCGGTCACGCCTCGATCGCACTGCTCATCGCCCTCGCCTTCGTGCTGACCACCCTCCAGACGCTCTTCGACAACGCCTCGACGGCTCTGCTGCCCGCCCTGGTGGACCGTGCGGAGCTGGGCAGTGCCAACGCCAGACTGATGACCGGGCAGCAGATCGCGGGCGGTCTGCTGGGGGCGCCCGTGGTGCCGCTGCTGCTCGTCGCGGGGGCCGCCGTGCCCTTCGTGGCCGACGCCGGGACCTTCCTGGTGGCCGCCGCGCTCGTCGCCTCCCTGCGGACGACGGCGCCCGACAGAGCGCCGAGACCGGCGGGCAGCACCCTGCGCAGGGAGATCGCGGACGGGCTGCGCACCCTGTGGCGCGACCGCCCCCTGCGCGGACTGTGCGTGGCGACGGCCCTGTGCAACATCGGCATGGGCGCCCTGATCGCCACCCTGGTGATCCTGGTGACCCGATGGCTGGACGCCGGTACCGCCGGCTACGCGGTCGCGACCACCGCGTACACCGTCGGCGGTCTGGCCGGGGGAGTGGCGAACCGGTGGATCACCGCTCGGCTCCGGCCGCCGCGGGCCGTGCTCCTCGCCGGTGCCGTGCAGATCGGCGCGCTGGTCGTCATGGGCAGCGTGCGGAGCCTGCCGGCCCTCGCGGGGGCGCTGGCGGTGTTCGGGTTCATGGGGATGGTGTGGAACGTCAACACGACGACGTTGATGCAACAGCGCACTCCCGCCGACCTGTTGGGCCGGGTCAGCTCCGCCTATCGCACCCTCGCCGTCGCCGGTGCCCCGCTGGGCGCCCTGCTCGGCGGCGCCGTCGCCACCGCCTGGGGACCGAACACACCCGCGCTGCTCGCTGCAGCCTTCTTCGTCCTGTCCGTCCTCGCGCTGATACCCACCGGCAGGCCGGACGTACTTGAGGGTGCGTCGCACGAGGACGCCACGACAGCTCACGTCACGCGCTGATCAAATAAGTTGGGACCGGCAGCGGGACGAGGTACGAAAGAAGGCTGAAGTCCGATATGAACGCAGACGGCCGTACGAGGCTCAACCGGACGCCCGAGTGGACCGCGCTGGTCAAGCACCGCGAGGAATGGGGGGAGTCGGGGCTGCGGGAGCTGTTCGCCGCCGACCCGGGCCGCGGCGCCGGATACACACTCCAGGTCGGTGACCTGTACGTCGACCACTCCAAGCACCTCGTCACCGACGAGACCCTGCGGCTGCTGCGCGAACTGGCCGCCGCCACCGACGTGTTCGGCCTGCGCGACGCCATGTTCCGCGGCGAGAGGATCAACGTCACCGAGGACCGCGCCGTGCTGCACACCGCGCTGCGCGCCCCGCGTGACGCGGTGATCGAGGTCGACGGCGAGAACGTCGTGCCGGCCGTGCACGCCGTCCTCGACAGGATGAGCGACTTCGCGAACCGGGTCCGCTCCGGCGAGTGGACCGGCCACACCGGCAAGCGCATCAAGAACGTCGTCAACATCGGCATCGGCGGCTCCGACCTGGGCCCCGCGATGGCGTACGAAGTGCTGCGCGCCTTCACCGACCGCGACCTCACGGTCCGCTTCGTGTCGAACGTGGATGGGGCCGACCTGCACGAGGCGACCCGTGACCTGGACCCGGCGGAGACGCTGTTCATCGTCGCCTCCAAGACGTTCACCACGATCGAGACGATCACCAACGCCACCTCCGCGCGCGACTGGCTGCTCACTGAGCTGAAGGCCGGTCAGGAAGCCGTCGCCCAGCACTTCGTGGCGCTGTCGACGAACGCCGGGAAGGTGGCGGAGTTCGGCATCGACACGGCGAACATGTTCGAGTTCTGGGACTGGGTCGGCGGACGGTACTCCTACGACTCGGCCATCGGGCTCTCGCTGATGCTCGCCATCGGCCCGGACCGCTTTCGGGAGATGCTCGACGGGTTCCGGATCGTCGACGAGCACTTCAGGACCGCGCCGGCCGAGTCCAACGTGCCGTTGCTGCTCGGCCTGTTGGGCATCTGGTACGGCAACTTCCACGACGCCCAGTCGCACGCGGTGCTGCCGTACAGCCATTACCTCTCCAAGTTCACCGCGTATCTCCAGCAGTTGGACATGGAGTCCAACGGCAAGTACGTGGGCCGGGACGGGCAGGAGGTCGACTGGCAGACCGGGCCCGTGGTGTGGGGCACGCCCGGGACGAACGGGCAGCACGCGTACTACCAACTCATCCACCAGGGCACGAAGTTGATCCCGGCGGACTTCATCGGCTTCGCCGAGCCGGTGGCCGAGCTGAGCGAGGGGCTCAAGGCGCAGCACGACCTGTTGATGGCGAACTTCTTCGCGCAGACGCAGGCGTTGGCCTTCGGCAAGACGCCGGACGAGGTGCGTGCGGAGGGGGTGCCCGAGGAATTGGTGCCGCACAAGACGTTCAAGGGCGACCACCCGACGACCACGATTCTGGCCCGCGAGCTGACTCCGTCGGTGCTCGGTCAGTTGATCGCCCTCTACGAGCACAAGGTGTTCGTGCAGGGCGCGGTGTGGAACATCGACTCCTTCGACCAGTGGGGTGTCGAGCTGGGCAAGGTCCTCGCCAAGCGGGTGGAGCCGGCGCTGACGGAGGGCGCGGAGGTCGAGGGCCTGGACGAGTCGACCAAGGCCCTGGTCGCCAAGTACCGCGAGCTACGCGGCCGTCGGTGACGGCCGGCTGAGGCGGGCGCCCTCACGCCACGGCCCTCACACCACGGCCTCACACGACGGCCCTCGCTCCGTCGCCCTCAGGCCACCGCGCTCAGCGTGTCCGCCAGTCTGCGCCTCGCCGCGCGGGCCGCCGGCAGCGCGGCGAGGCCGGCCGCGCCCAGGACCGCCGCCGCGTCGAACAGCACCAGAAGTGCCGGCGACGGTCCCTGGGCGATCCCCGCGCCGATGCCGCTCGACCGGCCCTGGGCGTTGATCAGCCAGTGCGCGAGCGGTGTGCCGAGGGCGGTCCCGGCGAGGGCGGCGACCAGGGCGGTGCAGCCGGTGGCCGTCATGGTCACGGCGGTGATCTGGCGCGGTGACAGACCGATGGCCTTGAGCGCGAGCAGGTCCCGTTCGCCCTCGCGTACGGTCCCGCCGATCGCGGTGAGCAGTTCGATGAGGCCGATCAGGGCGAGCACGACGATCAGCCCGAGCACCACTCCGCGCAGCGGCGAGAGGCCGTCGGCCGGGTTGGTCACGGCGTGCACGTCCAGGTGCCCGCGCCCGGCGGCGGTCAGGCGTTCCGCGACCTCCCGGGGGTCGGCGCCGTCGCGCAGCCGGAGTTGGTAGAGCGTGGGCGTCAGCCGGGGGTCGATCTCGCGGAGGGTGTCGAGCGAGGTGGTGACGACCCGGCCGGCGTTCTCCGGTTCGATACTGCGGCCCACGATGTGCAGGCCGTACGGCTGGGAGCCGACGGTGATCCGCACCCAGTCGCCGACCCGCGCGTTCGTCAGGGAGAGCAGGCCCTGGCCGGCCACGGCCTCGTGGCTGAGGCGTGCGGGGCGGCCCTCCGCCAGGGCGTACGGATACGGGTCCTCGCGGGTGCCGAGGCCGCGCAGGGCGATCGTGACGGACTGGTTGGGAACGAGGGCGGCCATCTTGACGCCCGGGTAGGCGTCGGCGACCTCGGGGTCACGGGCCAGCAGGGCCCGGGTGTCCCGGTCGCTCAGGCCCGCGTCCGCGCGGACGGTGAGCGCGGCCGGGAGACCTATCTGCTCGGGCCTGCTGTGGAAACGGTCGATGGTGGTCCACGCGCTCATCGCCACGACGATCAGCAGCAGGGGCAGGGTCAGCCGGGCCACGGTGGCGAGCGACCGCAGCCGACGGGCGAACGCGGTGTGCCACCCCAGTACGAACGCGGGCGACACCCGCAGGGCGAGCGCCCGCCGGGCCACCGCGGAGAGTCGGCCGCTGGACCGGTCGGCGCGACGGGGTGCGCGCGCCGGTGGCGCCGGGTGCGCGTGCCGCACGTTCTCCGACGCGGAGGACTGTGATCCGGAGGTCCGTGATGCAGAGGTCCGTGCTGTGGACGCCCGGCCCGTCCTCGCCGACAGCCCCCTCATCCCCCGTACCGAAGGGATCGGTACCGGTACCGGCGGCACCCGGCCCGCTCGCCAGGCCGCCAGGCCCGTGGTCGCGGCGATGAACAGGACCGCGCCGGACGGGATGGCGAAGAGGGCCACGGTGTGGCCGGGCAGGCCCTGCCAGACGCCGATCGCGTCGCCGAGACGGCCCGGGATCCGGTTGCCCAGGGACTGCGTCAGCACGGCCGCGGTGACGGCGCCGAGAAGGGCGTAGGCGATGTGCTGGAAGAGGAAGACGCGGACGACCTGGCCCGGGGTGAAGCCGATCGCCTTCAGGACCGAGATGTCCCGCAGGTGGCCGCGGATGCGGGTGGCGATCGCGCCGTGCACCGCGAGGCCCGCGGCGACCAGGGCGCCCAGTCCGAACAGGGCCAGCACCTGTCCGAGCAGCCGGTTGTCGCCCTGCGCCTCGGCGCGCGCCTGCTGCCAGGTGTCGACCTCGCCGATCGCGTCGGCGCCGCCCAGGGCCTTGACGGCGCGCGGGGCGACGAAGTCCGTGTCGTCGGGGTCGGTCAGGCGCAACCCTATGACCTGGCCGTTTGGGTCGCGTACGGCGGCCGGCAGGGTCCAGACGAGGCCCGGCTGGTCGCCCGGGCTGTAGCGCGACTCGGCGCTGTCGGCCACGCCCAGCACGGTCACCTTCCGCGCGGTGCCCGGCAGGGTGAGGGTGTCGCCCGGCTCGGCGAGCAGGGCGCGGGCGAGGTGGCTCTCCAGGACCACGCCGTCGGGTGTCGCCGGGTCCAGCCAGTCGCCGGAGACGATCAGGGGGTGGCCGATGGCCGGCGACTTGTCGGGCATCGCGCGCAGTTCGACCAAGGCGCGGGCGCCGCGGGAGGCGAGCGTGGCGGACTCGGTGGCGTAGGGGCCGGCGACGGAGTCGACACCGTCGAGCCGGGCGAGCCGGTCCGCCCGGGCGGACTCGGCGGTGTGGATCCACACGTGCGCCCCGCGCGTCTGCGTGAAGACCCGCTGCCAGGGGTTGGTGGCGTACCCGAACAGGGCCGTGGCCAGCAGCAGCGACACCACGATCCCGGCGGTGGCCAGCACCAGGAACAGCGCCTCACCCCGGTGCGTGCGCAGATCGGAGTGCGCCCAGCGCAGCGTGGCCCGCATGCGGCTCAGCCCTTCCGGGGGTCGTCGTACGTCCGCATGTCAGTCCTTGAGTTCCAGCACGCCGGAGATCCCGGCGCCGGGGGAGGGCACGCCGTCCAGCGTCGCGTCGTCGGCTATCCGGCCGTCGAAGAAGCTGATCACCCGGTCCGCCGCGCTGGCCAGCCGGGCGTCATGGGTGACCAGCACGATCGTCTGGCCGCGTGCGTGGAAGCGGGACAGCAGCCGCATCACCTCGCGGGTGCCCTTGCTGTCCAGGCTGCCCGCGGGTTCGTCGGCCAGCAGCAGCGGCGGGTGGTTGACCAGGGCCCGGGCCAGCGCGACCCGCTGCTGCTCGCCGCCGGACAGCTCACCCGGCATGCTCCGCTCCTTGCCCACCAGGCCCAGCTCGGCCAGCAGCTCCTCCCGCCCGGCGCGCGCCTGCTTCGGTGCGGTCCCGGCGAGCAGCGCGGGCAGCTCCACGTTGTCGGCGACCGACAGGTTCGACACCAGGTTGAAGAACTGGAAGACAATCCCGATCCGCTTGCGGCGCTCCATGGCCCAGTGCGCCTCGCTCCACGCGTTCGCGCACGCGCCGTCCAGCCAGATGCTGCCGCCGTCCGGCCGCTGGAGCCCGCCGAGCAGGTGCAGCAGCGTCGACTTGCCGGCGCCGGAGGGACCGGTGACGGCCACGAACTCGCCCTGCCGGACGCGCAGATCGACCCCGCGCACGGCATGCGCCGGGGCGCCCTCGCCGTAATGCGTCTTGACCAGGCCCTCGGCGCGCAGCACGGGAGCGGGACCGTCGCTCACTCCAGCTCCTCCAGCTCTTCCTGGCACCGCTCCAGCCAATCCAGGTCGGCCTGCAGGTGCAGCATCGCGCCCTCGATGAGCAGGTGGGCGATGCGGTTGTCGCGGTTCTCGGCTGCGGCCAGCTTCGACAGGCCGCGCATGGCGGTCAGGTACTGGCGTCGCTGTTTGTTGATCAGGGCGATCTGGTCGGCGAGACCCGACTGCGGAGCGAGCGCCAGCTTCATGAAGAACTCGTCCCGCACCCGCGGCTCGTCCTCGGGCTCCTCGAACCAGACGCGCAGCTCTTCCCGCCCGGATTCGGTGAGGTGGTAGACCTTCTTGTTGGGCCGGCTGGACTGCTCGACGTCCTCGCCCTCGATCAGTCCCTGCTTCTCCAGGCGGCCGAGGGTCACGTAGATCTGGCCGACGTTCGGCTGAGGGTACGCGGACCCCAGCAGTTGCTCAAGGTCCTGCTTGAGCTCGTAGCCATGGGCCGGGCCGCGCGCGAGGAGAGCCAGGAGGGGCAGGCGCACGTGGGCAGTCCTCCCGTCTGTGTGATGTGCTCCAGGCCCTAGTATCGCCCATACCTAACAGGTATACATGGCTTCGGACCCAGGGCGAAGATGCCCGGCGCCGCTGTACTGGGAGGAACCTATGCGGTGGATGCGTGCCGCGGGTAGGGGCCTCCTCGTATCGGTGGTGGTCCTGAGCGGGTACGTCGCCTCGGGCGCGCATGCCGAGGACGGCATCGGCGCGGACCGCGGCCCGCTGACCCTGGCCACCGCCGGAGACCTCACCGGCTATCTCGGCCCGGTCCTGGACGGCTGGAACCGCACGCATCCCGGCGAGCGGGTCGAGCTCGTCGAACTCCCGGACTCCGCCGACGAGACCCACGCGCAGATGGCCAGCGACCTGCGCGCCGGCGACCGCAGCCGGTTCGACGTCCTCAACATCGACGTCAGCTGGACCGCGGAGTTCGCCGACGCGGGCTGGATCCGCCCGCTGCCCCCCGACCGGTTCCCGCTGGACACCTTCCTGAAGGGGGTCCGGGGCACGGCGACCTACGACGGGCGGCTGTACGCCGTCCCGTACGTCACCAACGCGGGCCTGCTCCTGTACCGCAAGGACATCCTCGCCAAGGAGGGCGTCCCGCCGCCGCGCACCTGGGCCGAGCTGGAGCGCGACGCGAGGACCATCGCGCCGAAGTACGGACTCGACGGCTACGCGGGCCAGTTCCTGCCCTACGAGGGGCTCACCGTGAACGCGGCCGAGGCCGTCTACTCGGCGGGCGGAAGCATCCTCGGCGAAGAGGGCGCCAAGGTCACCGTCGACTCCGCGGCGGCCCGCGAGGGCATCGGGTTCCTCGCCCGCGGGGTGCGCGAGGGATGGATCCCGAAGGCGGCGCTGACGTACAAGGAGGAGGAGTCCAAGCAGGCCTTCCAGGACGGCCGGCTGCTCTTCCTGCGCAACTGGCCCTACGCGTACGTCGGTGCGTCGGCCAAGGGCTCGCCGGTCGCCGGCAAGATCGGCGCCGTACCGCTGCCCGGGCCCGACGGGCCGGGGGCCAGCGTCCTCGGCGGCTCCAACCTGGCCGTCAACACCCATGCGCGGCACCCCGATTCGGCCGCGCGCCTGATCGCCTACCTCACCGGCGAGCGCGTCCAGCGCCAGGTCCTCACCCGCGGCGCGCTGCCGCCGGTGCGGGCCGCGCTGTACGAAGACCCGGCGCTCATACGGCGGTTCCCGTATCTGCCGACCCTGCGCAAGGCCCTGCAGACGGCCAAGTCCCGTCCCAAGAGCCCCCGTTACGACCAGGTGAGTCTGGTGGTGCAGGCCGTCGTGCAGGACGCGATGAACGGGCACGTCACGCCGAAGGCGGCGGTGGCACGGCTGGCGGGGGAGCTGGCCGCCATTCCCGGGCGCTAGAGCGCTAGTTACTTGTTAAGTAACGCGGCGGTCTCCTTTCGCCTCTTCATGGGTCACTAAATCACCATTTGACTGGTCAACTCCTCAGTAGCTTCCGCCTACTCGTTGACACCCTCGCGACATGCCTACTTAACATGCATGCATGCTGAGTAAGTACCGCTGGTGGCGGGACGCGGTGATCTATCAGGTGTACGTCCGTAGCTTCCTGGACAGCACCGGCGACGGCATCGGCGATCTGGCCGGGGTCAGGGCCGGGCTGCCGTACCTCAAGAAGCTCGGTGTCGACGGGATCTGGCTGAGCCCCTTCTATCCCTCGCCGCAGCACGACCACGGCTACGACGTGGCCGACTACTGCGACGTGGACCCGCTCTTCGGCGACCTCGCCGAGTTCGACCTGCTGATGGGCGCCGCGCGGCGGCTCGGCGTCAAGGTGCTCCTCGACATCGTCCCCAACCACTGCTCCCACGAGCACCCCTGGTTCCAGGAGGCGCTCGCCGCGGGACCCGGCAGCGCGGCCCGGGCCCGCTTCCACTTCGCCGACGGCCGGGGCACGGACGGCGCCGAGCCGCCCAACAACTGGCACGCCATGTTCGGCGGTCCGGCCTGGAGCCGGGTCACCGAGGCGGACGGCCGGCCCGGCCAGTGGTACCTGCACATGTTCACGCCCGAGCAGCCGGACTGGAACTGGCGCAGCCCCGAGGTCGCCGCCGAGTTCGACCGCACGCTCCGCTTCTGGCTCGACCGGGGCGTCGACGGCTTCCGCATCGACGTGGCCGCCGGCCTCTTCAAGCACCCGGACCTGCCCGACTCCCCGGACCCGGAGGCCGACGCCCGTACCCGCGACTCGGTCAACCCGCTCGCCTGGAACCAGCCCGAGGTGCACGACGTCTGGCGGCACTGGCGCGCGGTGTGCGAGGAGTACACCGTACGGGACGGCGGCGAACGCCTCCTCGTCGGCGAGGTCTCGGTCCCGACCGCCCGCGAACACGCGCGGTACGTCCGCTCCGACGAACTCCACCAGGCCTTCTTCTTCGACCTGTTGAGCGCGCCCTGGAACGCCGACGCCTTCCGCAAGGTCATCACCGAGGCCATGCAGGACATCGCCGGCACCGGCTCCACGGTCACCTGGGTCCTCAACAACCACGACCAGGTCCGCACGGTCACCCGCTACGGCGAACCCGCCACCGAGGGCAGCGGTCTCGGGGCTGCCCGAGCCCGGGCCGCCGCGCTGCTCATGCTGGCGCTGCCCGGAGCCGCGTACATCTACCAGGGCGAGGAGTTGGGGCTGCCCGAGGTCGTCGATCTGCCCGACGACGTGCTCACCGACCCGATCTTCCGGCGCACCGGCAGCCGGGCCCGGATCCGTGACGGCTGCCGGGTGCCGCTGCCGTGGTCGGGACAGGCCTCGCCGTTCGGCTTCACCTCCGGCGCCGAGGGCGCGCGGCCCTGGTTGCCGCAGCCCGAGTACTTCGCCGAGTACGCCACCGACCGCGCCCTCGCCGACACCCGTTCCTTCTGGCACCTGTACCGCGACGGCCTCCAACTGCGTTCTCAGCTGCCCCAGTTGGGCGAGGGCTCGCTCACCTGGCTGGAGACCCCGCCCGGCGTCCTCGGCTTCGTCCGCGGGGACGGCCTCGTCTGCGCCGTCAACTTCGGTACGGCGCCGGTGCCCGCGCCGGTCTCCGGCACCCTCTTGCTGTCCAGCGGTCTCTGTCCGGCCGGGGTGCTTCCCGGTGCGACGGCCGCCTGGTGGATCAACGATCTCTGATTTCAGACACACCGTCACCTGCCCATCCCCCGAAGGGACATCAACGATGATGCGACGACGTACCACCCTCCTCACCGGCTGCACCGCCCTGGTCCTCACGCTCGGCGCGACCGCCTGCGGCAGCGGCGACCCGGT
This sequence comes from Streptomyces sp. NPDC001002, assembly GCF_053599215.1. NCBI lineage: Bacteria > Bacillati > Actinomycetota > Actinomycetes > Kitasatosporales > Streptomycetaceae > Streptomyces > Streptomyces sp. NPDC001002. The sequence goes on from NZ_JBSFLV010000069.1 coordinate 45,387, forward strand.
CTCGGCCGGTGGCGGCGACAAGGCGCTGGCCGGGCAGACGGTCGGCGTGGCCGGTGTCTGGTCCGGCAGCGAGCAGAAGAACTTCCAGAAGGTGCTGGACGCGTTCAGCGCCAAGACCGGCGCCAAGACGACGTTCACGTCCACCGGGGACAACGTCTCCACCGTCGTCGGCAGCAAGATCGAGGGCGGCAACGCACCCGACGTCGTGATGGTCCCGCAGGTCGGCGTGCTCCAGCAGTTCGCCCAACAGGGCTGGCTGCAGCCGCTGTCCGCGACCACCCAGCAGTCCGTGGCCGCCAACTACGCCCCTGTGTGGAAAAACTACGGCAGCGTCGACGGCACCCTCTACGGCCTCTACTTCAAGGCCGCCCACAAGTCGACGGTCTGGTACAGCCCCGACGCCTTCGAGCAGGCCGGTGTCACACCGCCCACCACCTATGCCGACCTGCTGAAGGCCGGCCACACGCTCTCCGACTCCGGCCTCGCCGCCTTCTCGATCGGCGGCCAGGACGGCTGGACCCTCACCGACTGGTTCGAGAACATCTACCTCTCCCAGGCCGGACCCGAGAAGTACGACGCCCTCGCCACCCACAAGCTGAAGTGGACCGACGCCTCCGTGGTCAAGGCGCTCGGCACCCTGGGCACGCTCTTCAAGGACAAGCAGCTGATCGCGGGCGGCCAGAAGGAGGCCCTCAACACCGACTTCCCGGGCTCGGTGGAGAAGGTGTTCGGGCCCCAGCCGCAGGCCGCCATGGTCTACGAAGGAGACTTCGTGGCCGGGGTCGCCAAGGACCAGTTCGGCAAGACCATCGGCACGGACGCCAACTTCTTCCCCTTCCCCGCGGTCGACGGCGGCTCGGCCCCCGTGGTCAGCGGCGGCGACGCGGCCGTCGTCCTCAAGGACGGCAAGAACGCCAAGGCCGGCATGAAGCTCCTGGAGTACCTCGCCACCCCCGAGGCGGCCGCCGTGTGGGCGAAGGCGGGCGGCTTCCTGTCCCCGAACAAGAAGCTCGACCTCGCCTCCTACGGCGACGACGTCACCCGCGCGACCGCCAAGTCCCTTGTCTCGGCCGGGGATTCGGTCCGCTTCGACATGTCCGACCAGGCGCCCGCGGCCTTCGGCGGCACCAAGGGCGCCGGTGAGTGGAAGCTGCTCCAGGACTTCCTGCGCGACCCCTCGGACCCGAAGGCGACCGCGGCGCAGCTGGAGAACGCGGCGGCCAAGGCCTACAAGGGCTGACGGCCATGACCGCGACCCTGGTGAAAGAGACGAGTCCACCACCCGCGAGCCCGCACGCCGAACGCGCCCGGCGCGCCCGCCGACGGGCCTGGATCGTCGGCCTGCTCTTCGTCTTCCCCGCGCTGCTCCTGCTGGGCGCGCTCGTCGTCTACCCCGTGCTGTTCTCGATCGGCCGCAGCTTCTTCGACGCGTCCGGAAGCAAGTTCGTGGGCGGCGACAACTACACCGAGATGTTCCGCGACCCGGCCACCCTCACCGCCGTACGCAACACGGCGATCTGGGTGGTGGTGGCGCCCACCCTGCTGACCGGGCTCGGGCTGATCCTCGCGGTGCTGGTGGAGAAGGTGCGCTGGGCGACCGCCTTCAAACTGCTGCTGTTCATGCCCATGGCCGTGTCCTTCCTGGCCGCCGGCATCATCTTCCGGCTCGCCTACGACGACGACCCGGACAAGGGCGTCCTGAACGCGGCCGCGGTCGGCGTGCACGACGTCTTCAAGGGCACCTCCGAGTACCCCACCGCCCGCGCCCGCACCGGCCAGGGCCTGGCGGCGGGGCCGGACGGCTCGTACCGCACGACCGCGAGCGTGTCGCCGGGCGACTCGGTGAACCTCGGTCTGGTGGGCGTCGCCCCGAAGGACCTGCCGAGCGGCGCCGAGTCCGCCTACGCGGCGGCGAACCGGACGGCGTCCGCGGATGAACTGCGCGGCGTGGTCTACCTCGACTTCACGCTCGGCGGCGGAGGCAAGCAGGGCGTCGTCGACCCGAAGGAGAGCGGGCTGCCGCGGATGACGGTCCAGGCGGTGCGCGACGGGAAGACGGTCGCGAGCACCAGCACCGCCTCCGACGGCTCCTTCCGCTTCACCGGCCTCGACCCCGGTTCGTACGCGGTCCAGTTGCCGGGCTCGAACTTCGCGCAGCCCTACCAGGGCATCTCCTGGCTCGGCCCGACCCTCGTCACGCCCGCCATCATCGGGGCCTACCTGTGGATCTGGACCGGGTTCGCGATGGTGCTGATCGGCGCGGGCCTCGCCGCGCTGCCCCGGGACGCGCTGGAGGCGGCGCGGATGGACGGCGCCAACGAGTGGCAGATCTTCCGGCTCATCACGGTGCCGCTGCTCGCGCCGGTGCTCACGGTGGTGTTCGTGACCCTTGTGATCAACGTGATGAAGGTCTTCGACCTCGTGTACATCATCGCGCCCGGCCCGGTGGCGCAGGACGCGGCCGTCCTCGCCACCCAGATGTGGCTCGTGTCCTTCGGCGGTGGCAACAACCAGGGGCTCGGCAGCGCGCTGGGCGTCCTGCTCCTGGTGCTGGTGATCCCGGCCATGGCCTTCAACGTCCGGCGCTTCAGAAGGAGTCAGTGATGAACGCGATCAGGCGCGGCCTGGGCAACGGGGTGGTGCAGGCCTTCCTCGTCGTGGTCGGACTGGTGTGGCTCACGCCCCTCGCCGGGCTGCTGCTCTCCTCGATGCGCTCCACCAAGGACTCGTCCAGCAGCGGCTGGTGGACCGCGTTCACCAGCCCGGGCCAGCTCTCCCTCGACAACTACTCGGCCCTGCTGGAGAACGCGGGCATCACCCGCGCCTTCTGGAACACCGTGCTGATCTCGGTCCCGGCGACCACCCTGGTGGTCGTGCTCGCCGCACTGGCCGCGTACGCCTTCGCCTGGCTGGACTTCCCCGGCCGCGAGCCCGTGTTCCTGGTCGTGGTCGCGCTGTTGGTGGTGCCCGTGCAGATCGGCCTGCTGCCGGTGGCCAAACTCTTCGGCACGCTCGGGCTGTTCGGCACGATCCCCGGAGTGGTGCTGTTCCACGTGGCGTACGGACTGCCGTTCGCGGTGTTCCTGCTGCGCAACTACTTCGCGGAGATGCCCAAGGAGATGCTGGAGGCCGCCCGGATGGACGGCGGCAGCGAGTGGCGGATCTTCACCCGGCTCGTGCTGCCGGTGGGCCGGCCGGCGATCGCCAGCCTCGCCATCTTCCAGTTCCTGTGGGTGTGGAACGACATGCTGGTGGCGCTCCTGTTCGCGGACGCCTCCTCGCAGCCGCTGACCGTGGAACTCCAGTCGCAGATACGCCAGTTCGGCAGCAACATCGACGTACTCGCGCCGGGCGCGTTCGTGTCGCTGATCGTGCCCGTGGTGGTGTTCTTCGCCTTCCAGCGGCACTTCGTGCAGGGCGTGATGGCCGGCTCGGTGAAGTGAGGCGCCGACACGGTGAGTTGAGGGAGTGACAAAGAGACGGGGTGCGGTGAGGAGATCCAAAACCCCACCCCCCGGGGGTCAACAACTGTGCGGTGGGTACACCTACCGCGGCAGCACGGAAAAGCACACCGA